>NZ_JBEOSD010000044.1:0-54506 GCF_040302735.1 Streptomyces sp. NPDC097619
GGATGAACTCCTGGTGCGGGTGCTTGCGGCCGCCCTGCGGGGGCACCGAGGCGGTGGTCCCCTCCAGGATCTTCAGCAGGGCCTGCTGCACGCCCCCGCCGACCGGGCCCGGCTGCTGCGCCGCTTCGCCGACGCCGTCGACGCCCACCAGGAGGAACTGGCCCTCCTGGAGGTCCGCGAGGCCGGCCACACCCTCGGCAACGCCCGCTGGGAGGCCGGGAACTTCCGCGACCTCCTGGAGTTCTCCGCCGGCGGGGCCGAACGGCTCTCCGGCCGCCAGATCCCCGTGCCCGGCGGAGTGGACCTCACCTTCCTCGAACCCCTCGGCGTCATCGGCGTCATCGCCCCCTGGAACTTCCCCATGCCCATCGCCGGCTGGGGCACCGCCCCCGCCCTCGCCGCGGGCAACGCCGTCATCCTCAAACCCGCCGAGACCACCCCCCTCACCGCCCTCCGGCTGGCCGAACTGGCCCTGGCGGCCGGACTGCCCGAACACCTCTTCCAGGTCCTCCCCGGCACCGGCCCCGAGGCCGGCGACGCCCTGGTCCGGCACCCCGGCGTGGCCAAGATCGTCTTCACCGGCTCCACCGGCGTCGGCAAGCGGATCATGGCCATCTGCGCCGACCGCGTGAAGCGCCTCACCCTCGAACTCGGCGGCAAGAGCCCCAACATCGTCTTCGCCGACTCCGACCTCGAACGGGCCGCCGCCACCGCCCCCATGGCCTTCCTCGACAACTCCGGCCAGGACTGCTGCGCCCGCACCCGGATCCTGGTCCAACGGTCCGTCCACGACCGGTTCCTGGACCTGCTGGCCCCGGCGCTCAAGGAGGTCGTCGTCGGCGACCCGCTCGACGAGCGGACCCAGATGGGGCCGCTGATCTCGCGGGCACAACGGGACCGCGTACGGTCCTATGTCACCGATGACCTCGTAGTGGTCCGCGGCAGCGCCCCCGAAGGCCCCGGCTTCTGGTACCCGCCCACCCTCGTCACCGACGTGGACCCGGCCGCGCCCGTCGCCACCGAAGAGGTCTTCGGACCGGTGGCGGTGGTGCTGCCCTTCGAGGACGAGGAGGACGCCGTCCGCCTCGCCAACGCCGGAGACTACGGGCTCTCCGGCTCCATCTGGACCCGCGACCTCGGCCGCGCCCTGCGGGTCACCCGGGCCGTCGCCGCCGGGAACCTGTCGGTCAACTCCCACAGCAGCGTCCGCTACTGGACGCCCTTCGGCGGCTTCAAGCAGTCGGGACTCGGCCGGGAACTCGGCCCCGACGCCCTCGCCGCCTTCACCGAAACCAAGAACGTCTTCATCAGCACGGAGGCCTGAGCACCATGAGCACTGAAGCGACCGTCTGCCGCCGCCTGGTCGGCCGTACCGCCGTCGTCACCGGGGCCGGCAGCGGCATCGGCCTGGCCACCGCGCGCCGACTGGCCTCCGAGGGCGCCCACGTGGTCTGCGGAGACATCGACGAGACAGCGGGCAAGGCCGCCGCCGAGGCCACCGGCGGCCTCTTCGTACGGGTCGACGTCACCGACCCCGAGCAGGTCGAAGCGCTCTTCAAGACCGCCTTCGACACCTATGGCTCGGTGGACATCGCCTTCAACAACGCGGGCATCTCGCCCCCCGACGACGACTCCATCCTCACCACCGGACTCGACGCCTGGAAGCGGGTCCAGGACGTCAACCTCACCTCCGTCTACCTCTGCTGCAAGGCCGCCCTGCCCTACATGCGCCGCCAGGGCCGCGGCTCCATCATCAACACCGCCTCCTTCGTGGCGATCATGGGCGCGGCCACCTCCCAGATCTCCTACACCGCCTCCAAGGGCGGCGTGCTGGCCATGTCCCGCGAACTCGGCGTGCAGTTCGCCCGCGAGGGCATCCGCGTCAACGCCCTCTGCCCCGGCCCCGTCAACACCCCGCTGCTCCAGGAACTGTTCGCCAAGGACCCCGAGCGGGCCGCCCGCCGCCTCGTCCACATCCCCGTCGGACGGTTCGCGGAGCCCGACGAGATCGCCGCCGCCGTGGCCTTCCTCGCCAGCGACGACTCCTCCTTCGTCAACGCCACCGACTTCCTCGTCGACGGCGGCATCGGCGGGGCCTACGTCACCCCGCTGTAGGCCCCCGGGCACGAGACGCGCGGCGCGGAGCGCGAGGAGTGAGAGGTGAAGGGGCAAGGTGACATGTCACCTTGCCCCTTCACATGTGAACGAACACCATCACCGGCGTCGTCACCGACCCCGAGGCCGAACCCGAGGCCCGCTCAGAGGAACGTGCGCCCCTCACCCCGGTACGTGGGCACCGACCGGACCACCCGGTCGCCCTCCACCAGGTGCAGCTCGTCGAAGCGCTCGCACAGCTCACCCGCCTTCGCGTGCCGGAACCAGACCCGGTCACCGATCAGCAGGTCGTCGGCCGCGGCACCCAACAGCGGGGTCTGCACCTCACCCGCCCCCTCCTGGGGGTCGTAGCGCAGCCCCCGCGGCAGGTACGGCTCCGGCAGCCGGTCCGCCCCCGGAGCCCCCGAGGCCGGATAGCCCCCGCCGAGCACCGTCACCACGCCCACCCCCGGGCGCCGCACCACCGGCTGCGCGAACAGGGCCGCCGGACGCCCCGAGAAGGAGCGGAAGTTGTCGAACAGCCGCGGCACGTACAGCCCCGACCCGGCCGCGATCTCCGTGACCACCTGCTCCGCCGCGGTGTGCTGCACACTGCCGGTGCCGCCGCCGTTCACGAACTCCAGCGGACCCACCGCCGCCTCCACCGCCCGCACCACCGCGGCCCGTCGCGCGACCAGCTCCCGTTTGGCCGTCCGCTGCATCAGCCGGACCGCCCGCGAACGCAGCGGACGACCCGCCACCGCGTCCCCGACCCCGGCGATGTGCCCCTCGTAGGCCATCAGCCCGACCACCCGGAAGCCCTCCCGGCGGTCGATCCGCCGGGCCAGCTCGGCCAGCTCCCCGGGCTCCCGCAGCGGCGAACGCCGCGCGCCCACCCGGACCCGGCCCCCCAGCAGGTGCAGGGAGGTGTCCAACTCCAGGCAGACCCGCACCTCCTCGCGGCCGCCCGCCCGCGCCCGGTCGATCAGGTCCAGCTGGGCCGGGTCGTCCACCAGCACGGTCACCGCCGCGGCGAGCTTGGCGTCCCCCGTCAACTCGGCGTAACCGGCGCGGTCCGCCGACGGGTAGGCCAGCAGGACGTCCTCGAACCCCGCCCGGGCCAACCACAGGGACTCGGCCAGCGTGAAGGACATGATCCCGGCGAACCCCGGCCGGGCCAGGACCCGTTCCAGGAGGGCCCGACAGCGCACCGACTTGCTGGCGACCCGGACCGGCTTGCCGCCCGCCCGCCGGACCAGGTCGTCGGCGTTGGCGTCGAAGGCCTCCAGGTCCACGAGGGCGAGCGGAGCGTCCAGATGGGCGGTGGCCCGGTCGTACCGGGCCCGGTCGGCGTCTGGCGAAGTCATGGCCGCAGCGTGCCAGATCGGCCTACTCGGTGGTAGGGGTGCCGGACGGCCATTCCGACCGGCGGCGACCCCGGTCCCGCGCCGGGGACCGTAGAGTACGCGGGTGGACGCACGGCGCGACGGGGGAGCGGATCCGGATGACCAACCCTGAGCGCCCGCCCGGCCGCACCCCCCTGCCGGAACAAGCCCCCGCGGACCGTTCGATCCCCCGCGCGGCGCTCCCCGGCCAGGCTCCCGCCCCCGCGGACCGAGGCCCCGTCCCCTCCGACCGCCCCGCCGGCGGGACCCGAACCGGAATCGGATCCGGAACCGGAACGGCAGTCGACCCGACGGCCCCGTCCCCGTCCTCGGCCCCCGCCCCGGCCGTCCCCGGCCCCGCCGCCCCGGCCGATCCCCTTCCTCCCCGGGCCACCGCCACCCCGGCACCCCCCACTCCCGCACCCGAAACCGCCGGCCCCACCCCCGCCGCCGCCCCGCCCGCCACCGACGAGGGCCCCGCGGTAGCCGCCCCGCTCCCCGCCCCGCCCCCCACCCCCTCCCGCAGGCTGCGCGTCGCGCGGGCCGGGTGCTGGGTGCTCGGGGCCGCCCTGCTCGCCGGGGCCGCCGCGGCCGGCTGGGAACGCCGGGCCCCCGCCGTGCCCGCCGCCGAGGCGCAGTACCGCCGCGCCGCCGCCCTGTGGCGGGAGGAGCCCGTGGACGGGCTCTTCCCCCCGGAGCTGATCGGACAGGGAGCGGGCCCCGGCGGCGCCGACCGGCGATGGATCCGTACCGCCGTCGCCCCCGACGGCCCCTGCACCCCGCTCGGACCCGTCTGGACCGCGGCCCTCGCCCCGGCGGGCTGCACGCGACTGCTGCGCGCCTCCTACACCGACACCACCCGCAGCTCCACGGTCAGCGTCGGTCTGGTCTTCACCCCGGCCGAGCCCGCCACCCTCGCCGCCCTGGCCCCCCGCCTCGAAACCGAGGCCCCGCCCCCCGCCGCCTACGGCGTCCCGGACGCCCGCCGGGCCAGCTGGGCCGTGTCCGTCCTGCCCGACGCCCCCGTGGTCGTCTACGCCGTCAGCGCCTTCGCCGACGGCCGCACGGTGGACCGGCCCCGACCGGCGGCCTCCGCCATGAGCGCCGGGGACACCTCACCCGCCGGACAGGCCGGCCTGGGACACGAGGCCCGGGCCGTCGCCGACCGTCTGGAACGCGCCCTGCGCCGCACCGTCGCCGAACCCCCGACCACCCGCACCGACCCGGCACCACCCCTCGCACCCGTCCCCGGAGGCGACCGGTGACCCGCACCCCCCGCACCCTTCGCGTCCACACCCTTCGCGGCGGCGCCCGCCACGTCCGGGCCCTTCGCGCCCGCGCCCTCCGGCCGCACCCCCGGACCACCTCGCTCTCGCCTTCGCCCTCGCCCCGACCCCACCCGCGCCCCCGCGCCCGCCTCCGGCTGCGCACCGCCCCCGCGCTGGCCCTGGCCGCCGGACTGCTCCTCGGCACCGGGACCGTCCCCGGCCCCCTCGGCACCGTCGCCCCCGCGCACGCCGACTCCATCAGGGACCAGCAATGGGCCCTGTCCGCCCTGCACGCCCGCCGAGCCTGGCGGACCACCGACGGCACCGGCACCACCGTGGCCGTGCTCGACACCGGGGTCGACGCCGACCACCCCGACCTGCGCGGACAGGTGCTCGAAGGCCGCGACCTGGTCGGCTTCGGAGCCCGGCCCGGTGACCGCGCCTGGGCCCGGCACGGCACCGCCATGGCCGGGATCATCGCGGGCCGCGGACACGGCCCCGGACGTGCCCAGGGCGTGCTCGGCATCGCCCCCGGCGCCCGCGTCCTGCCCGTCCGGGTGATCCTCGAAGAGGGGGACCCCGGCCGCGCCGAGGCCCGCGACAGCAAGGGCGGCGCCCTCGCCGAGGGCATCCGCTGGGCCGCCGACCAGGGCGCCGACGTGATCAACCTCTCGCTCGGCGACGACAGCGCCTCCGCCCACCACGAGGCCGCCGAGGACGAGGCCGTGCAGTACGCCCTCGCCAAGGGCTCCGTGGTCGTGGCCTCCGCGGGCAACGGCGGGGAAGACGGGGACCGCGTCTCCTACCCGGCCGCCTACCCCGGCGTGATCGCCGTCACGGCCGTGGACCGGGACAACACCAAGGCCCCCTTCTCCACCCGCCACTGGTACGCCACCGTCAGCGCCCCCGGGGTCGACGTGGTCATCGCCGACCCCGACCGCAACTACTACGAGGGCTGGGGCACCAGCGCCGCCGCCGCCTTCGTCTCCGGCTCCGTCGCCCTGCTCCGGGCCGCCCGCCCCGACCTCTCGCCCGCCCAGATCAAGACCCTCCTCGCCGACACCGCGGCCCACCCCCCGGCCGGCGGTCGGGACGACGCCCGCGGCCACGGACTCGTGGACCCGGCCGCCGCCCTCGCCGCGGCCGCCCGCCTCGCCCCCCGACCGGCCCTCCCCGCCCCGGCGCCCGCCCCCGCCCGCCACTTCGGCCCCGGACCGGCCGCGCCCCGACCGGCCCCCGACCGGCTGCCGCTCCCCGTGCTCGCCGCCGCCGGCACCGGCTCCGCCCTCCTCCTGGCCGCCCTCGCCCTCGGCCGTCGAGCCCGCCGCGCACCCGGATCCGGGACGGGAACCGGGACCGGAGCCGCGGCGGGGCCCCGGCCCGGCTCCGGGCGGGAGCCCGCGGCCGGACCCGGCCCCGCCGGGGGTTAGGGTCGGACGGTGGCGCAGAAGAACATTCCCGACCCCGGTTTCTCCGACGACGACGGCTCCGCCGACCCCCGGCTGAGCGCGGCCCTCGCCGCCTGGTCCGCGGACAGATCCGCCGAACCCGAGGTCCTCGCGGCCCTCAGGGACGCCCGGCTGCTGGTCCCCGTCGTGGCGGTGCTCGGCGAGGTCGAGACCGACCCGGAGACCGGCCTGCGCCGGGAGAAGACCAGCGACATGGCCGTCCCCACGCTCCGCGCCGGGGACCGGCGGGCCCTGCCCGCCTTCACCTCCCTGGACTCGCTGGCCCGCTGGGACCCCGCCGCCCGCCCCGTGGCCGTCCCCCTGCACCAGGCCCTCCAGGCCGCCGCCCACGAGAAGGCCGACACCGTCGTCCTCGACATGGCGGGCCCGGTCACCTACCAGCTCACCGGATCCGCCCTGCTCGCCCTCGCCGAGGGCCGCACCTCCGCCGACCCGCTGGCCGACCCCGCCGTCACCGGCGCGGTCCGCACCGTGGTCGCCGCCGAGGAGACCGTCCTGCGGGCCCACCTGCTGCCGGGCGGCCCCGACGCCGACGGCATCCTCGCCGTGGTCTTCGCCGAGGGCACCGACGCCCCGGCCGCCGCGGGCCGGATCGCCCGGGCCCTCGCCGCCGACGAGACCCTCCGGGCCCGCCTCGTCCGCGGCCTCGGCCTGGCCCTCCTCCCGGCCGACGCCCCCGTCCCGCCCGGCCCCGCCCTGCACACCCGCTGACGGAGCCGGCCCGGCCGTCGCCCTCGTCCTCGGGCGACCGCGGCCCGGAAACGCCGCAGGGGCCGGGGCCCGGACCGAACGGTCCGGGCCCCGGCCCCTGCGTACGCGGGCCTGCGGGAGGAAGGGATCAGGCGAAGACCGGGCCGGTGAACTTCTCGCCCGGACCCTGCCCCGGCTCGTCCGGGACGAGGCTGGCCTCGCGGAAGGCCAGCTGCAGCGACTTCAGGCCGTCCCGCAGCGGCGCCGCGTGGAAGGAGCTGATCTCGGTGGCGCTCGCCGTCACCAGCCCGGCCAGGGCGGTGATCAGCTTGCGGGCCTCGTCCAGGTCCTTGTGCTCGGAGTCCGGCTTGTCCAGGCCCAGATTGACCGCCGCGGCGCTCAGCAGGTGCACCGCCACCGTGGTGATCACCTCGACGGCGGGCACGTCCGCGATGTCGCGGGTCAGCGTCTCGTAGTCGGGGGCCGCCTCGGGCTCGGCGGTGGGGGTGGGGGTCGCGTCAGTCATGCCCCCACGATAAGCCGCACGGGTGGAAGCGGACGACGGCCTCCGGGTTCGCCCCCGCGCCCGACCGGTGCTAACCTTGTGTGACGACCGGCCGGAGACTCATGTCCCCGGCCCACAAGTGGAGGCTCCGTACTCCCACCCGACCGCCCTCCGGGACGGCGGGTCACCGGTCAGGCGGCATCCATCGTTCCGTACGGACGATGGAAAGCGGCCTTAGTGCGCCCCGTGCGGTTACTGCGGCGGTGTTCCGGTTCTGGAGCTCCCGCATGTGTCCGTTCCGGGGCTTTTTCGTGTTCCGGGGTGGTCTGGTCGGTCAGAAACAGACGTCCGCGGCTGTCTGCCAGGCAGCCGTGTGGTGCTACCGAGGAGGATCCATCAGCGCCGAGCCCCGCATCAACGACCGGATTCGCGTTCCCGAGGTGCGACTTGTCGGTCCCAGCGGCGAGCAGGTCGGGATTGTCCCGCTTGCCAAGGCCCTGGAGCTTGCGCAGGAGTACGACCTCGACCTGGTCGAGGTCGCGGCGAACGCCCGTCCGCCCGTGTGCAAGCTCATGGACTACGGGAAGTTCAAGTACGAGTCGGCCATGAAGGCCCGTGAGGCGCGCAAGAACCAGGCGCACACGGTCATCAAGGAGATGAAGCTCCGGCCGAAGATCGACCCGCACGACTACGACACCAAGAAGGGTCACGTCGTCCGGTTCCTCAAGCAGGGCGACAAGGTCAAGATCACGATCATGTTCCGTGGTCGCGAGCAGTCCCGGCCGGAACTCGGCTACCGACTGCTGCAGCGTCTCGCGGAGGACGTCCAGGACCTCGGTTTCGTCGAGTCGAACCCGAAGCAGGACGGCCGGAACATGATCATGGTTCTCGGTCCGCACAAGAAGAAGACCGAGGCGATGGCCGAGGCCCGCGAGGCGCAGGCCGCCCGCAAGGCCGAGCGCCAGGGCCTGCCCGCGGAGGCCGCTCCGGCCGCCGACGAGGTCCCGGCCGAGGCGCCCGCCGCCGAGGAAGCCGCCGAGGCCTGATCCCGGAGCAGCCGCCCCGGGTCACACGACACAAAGACGCTCCCCCTGCCGGTCCTGCCAGGGCCGGCGGGAGCGCCATCGACGAGGAGAAAACGGCGCCATGCCGAAGAACAAGACGCACAGCGGTTCCAAGAAGCGCTTCAAGATCACCGGCTCCGGCAAGGTGCTCCGTGAGCGCGCCGGCAAGCGCCACCTGCTCGAGCACAAGTCGTCCAAGCTGACGCGCCGCCTCACCGGCACCGCCGAGATGGCCCCGGGCGACGCCGCGAAGATCAAGAAGCTTCTCGGCAAGTGACGTCCTCCGCTCCCTCGCGGGAGCGGTGACGCCGAGACCGGGACCCATTCGAATTTTCGGGTCGTGTGAAGACAACCACGGCCCCGCTACAAGGAGTTAAAAGTGGCACGCGTCAAGCGGGCAGTAAACGCCCACAAGAAGCGCCGGGCGATCCTCGAGGCGGCCTCCGGCTACCGCGGTCAGCGTTCGCGCCTGTACCGCAAGGCCAAGGAGCAGGTCACCCACTCGCTGGTCTACAACTTCAACGACCGCAAGAAGCGCAAGGGCGACTTCCGTCAGCTGTGGATCCAGCGCATCAACGCCGCTGCCCGCCAGAACGGCATGACGTACAACCGCCTCATCCAGGGTCTGAAGGCCGCCAACATCGAGGTGGACCGCAAGATGCTGGCCGAGCTGGCCGTGAACGACATCAACGCGTTCGCCGCCCTCGTCGAGGTCGCCCAGAAGGCGCTCCCGGCCGACGTCAACGCCCCGAAGGCCGCCGCCTGATCCAGGCCCCTTCACGAGGCTGACCGACGGCCTCGCAGGCAACTGCCCGGACCCGCAGGCCACCGCGCCTGCGGGTCCGGCGCGTTCCACGCCCCCTCGCACGTACGGAAGTGAGCCGCCCCCGCCATGGCAACCCCCGAGCTGATCTCCCCGCGTTCCCCCCGGGTGGCCGCCGCCAAGCGGCTGGCGCGCCGCAACTTCCGCACCAAGGAGCGCCGGTTCATCGCCGAGGGCCCCCAGGCCGTCCGGGAGGCCGCCGAGCACCGCGGCACGGACGGGGCCACGCTCATCGAGCTGTTCGCCACCGTCGAGGCGGCCGACCGGTACGCGGAGATCGTCCGGGCCGCCGAGGACGCCGGGGCCCGCGTCCACCTCGCCTCCGACGAGGTCCTCGCCGAGATCTCCCAGACCGTGACCCCCCAGGGGCTCGTCGGGGTGTGCCGCTTCCTCGACTCCTCCTTCGAGGAGATCCTCGCCGCCCGGCCCCGCCTGGTGGCCGTCCTCGCGCACGTCCGCGACCCCGGCAACGCCGGCACCGTGCTGCGCTGCGCCGACGCCGCGGGTGCCGACGCCGTGGTCCTCACCGACGCCTCCGTCGACCTGTACAACCCCAAGTCCGTCCGCGCCTCCGTCGGCTCCCTCTACCACCTCCCCGTGGCCGTGGGCGTGCCCGTGGAGCGGGCCGTGGCGGGCCTGCGCGAGGCCGGGGTGCGGATCCTCGCCGCCGACGGCGCGGGCACCGATGACCTCGACGCCGAACTCGACGCCGGCACCATGGGCGGCCCCACCGCCTGGGTCTTCGGGAACGAGGCATGGGGCCTCCCCGAGGAGACCCGGGCCCTCGCCGACGCCGTGGTCCGCGTCCCCATCCACGGCAAGGCCGAGAGCCTCAACCTCGCCACCGCCGCCGCGGTCTGCCTGTACGGCTCCGCCCGTGCGCAGCGAGCACCCGGAGGGTGCCGCTCCGTGACCCCCAGCTAGTAATGTGGCCGCCCGGGGGCCCTCGGCGCCTTCCCGGAGATGTGGGGTACGGGGACATGACCGTCGGTACGAACGACCCGGCACGGGCACAGGACGCGACCGGCGGCCCGCAGGCCGTCCCGCCGCCCGGCGGCGGACTGCCCGGGCTGCCGCCGCAACCGGCCCCGGTGCCCGCCGCCGCGGACGGCCCCGCCCCCTACGGGCTGGACCCCGACGACCTGCCCGACGGGCTCGTCATCGCCGACCACACCGGGCACGTGGTCTGCTTCAACCGCGCCGCCGCCCGCCTCACCGCCGTGGACCCGGCCCGCGCCCTGGGCACCCGCATCGAGGCCGCGCTGCCCCTGGAGGACCTCGAAGGCCGCCGCTGGTGGACCCTGACCGACCCCTACGGGGGCCTCGCCACCCGCCGCGGCCAGCCCGAACGCAACCTCCTCCTGCCCGGCGGCCGCGAGGTGCTGGTCTCCGCCCGCTACGTCCGCACCCGGCCCACCGGCCCCCTCAGCCGCCTCGTGGTCACCCTGCGCGGCACCGAGGCCCGCCGCCGCACCGAACGCAGCCACGCCGAGCTGATCGCCACCGTCGCCCACGAGCTGCGCTCCCCGCTGACCTCCGTCAAGGGCTTCACCGCCACCCTGCTCGCCAAGTGGGAGCGGTTCACCGACGACCAGAAGCGGCTGATGCTGGAGACCGTCGACGCCGACGCCAACCGCGTCACCCGCCTCATCGCCGAGCTCCTCGACATCTCCCGGATCGACTCCGGCCGCCTGGAGCTGCGCCGCCAGCCCGTGGACATCGTCACCGCCGTCGGTCGCCACATCCAGGCCCTCACCGCGAACGGCCAGGCCCCCGGCCGCTTCCTGGTCCGCATCGGCCGCCCGCTGCCCGACCTGTGGGCGGATCCCGACAAGATCGACCAGGTCCTCGGCAACCTCCTCGAAAATGCGGTGCGGCACGGTGAGGGAACCGTCACCATCGAGGTGGCCCCCGCCCACGCCAAGCACGAGAAGGGAACCGCGGTCACCGTGACGGACGAAGGACCCGGCATCCCCGAGGAGTCCATGGGCCGCGTCTTCACCCGCTTCTGGCGGGGCAGCAAGCGCGGCGGCACCGGCCTGGGCCTGTACATCGTCAAGGGCATCGTCGAGGCCCACGGCGGCACGATCACGGTCGGGCGCGGCCCCGGCGGCGGCGCCGAATTCCGATTTACCCTGCCCGTGGGCGCCCCGGCGTACCTCTCGTAGCCAGTCACGGGAGTCCCGCCAGGTGGCCCACGGGCTCCTCCACCCCGCGCGGCCCGTAGACTCGTCCTTTGGCACCTTTGTGTCCCATTGACAAACACACCGGTCAGCGCGGGACCTCCAGCCAGCCCATCGGAAGTACGGGAAGAGATGTCGGCACCGAACAAGTCGTACGACCCTGTCGAGGTCGAGGCACTGAAACCGGAAGAGATCGAGCGCATGCGGGACGAGGCGCTCGCCGCCTTCGCGGCCGCCGGCGACCTCGACGCACTGGCGCAGGCGAAGACCGCCCACAGCGGCGGCACCTCGCCCCTCGCCCTCGCCAACCGCGAGATCGGCGCCCTGCCGCCGCAGGCCAAGGCCGAGGCGGGCAAGCGCGTCGGGCAGGCCCGCGGGGCCGTGAACAAGGCCTACGCCGAGCGCCTGACGCAGCTCGAAGCCGAGCGCGACGAGCGGGTGCTGGTCGAGGAGGCGGTGGACGTCACGCTGCCCTACGACCGGATCCCCGCGGGCGCCCGCCACCCCCTGACCACGCTCATGGACCGCATCGCGGACATCTTCGTGGCCATGGGCTACGAGGTGGCCGAGGGTCCCGAGGTCGAGGCCGAGTGGTTCAACTTCGACGCGCTGAACTTCACGCCGGACCACCCGGCCCGCCAGATGCAGGACACCTTCTTCGTCCGGGGCCCCGAGGGCACCGAGGGCGACGAGTCCGGCGTCGTGCTGCGCACCCACACCTCCCCGGTGCAGGCCCGCTCCCTCCTGGAGCGCCGCGAGCCCCCCGTGTACGTGGTCTGCCCCGGGCGGGTCTTCCGCACCGACGAGCTGGACGCCACGCACACCCCGGTCTTCCACCAGATCGAGCTGCTCGCCGTGGACGAGGGCCTGACCATGGCCGACCTCAAGGGCACCCTGGACCACATGGTCCAGGCGCTCTTCGGCGCGGACATGACCACCCGGCTGCGCCCGAACTACTTCCCGTTCACCGAGCCGTCCGCCGAGATGGACATGCAGTGCTACGTGTGCCGCGGCGAGTCGGTGGGCAACCCCGACCGCCCCTGCCGCACCTGCTCCAGCGAGGGCTGGATCGAGCTCGGCGGCTGCGGCATGGTCAACCCGAACGTGCTGACCGCGTGCGGCGTGGACCCCGAGAAGTACAGCGGTTTCGCCTTCGGGTTCGGAATCGAGCGGATGTTGATGTTCCGCCACAACGTCGAAGACATGCGAGACATGGTCGAGGGTGACGTCCGGTTCACCCGGCCGTTCGGGATGGAGATCTGATGCGGGTCCCGCTTTCTTGGCTGCGGGAATACGTCGACCTGCCTGCGGGCGAGACCGGTCGTGACGTACAGGCCAAGCTCATCGACGCCGGTCTCGAGGTCGAGAGCGTCGAGCAGCTCGGCGCCGGCCTCAAGGGCCCCCTCGTCGTCGGTCAGGTGCTGACCATCGAGGAGCTGGAGGGCTTCCGCAAGCCGATCCGCTTCTGCACCGTGGACGTCGGCTCCGCCAACGGCACCGGCGAGCCCCAGGAGATCGTCTGCGGCGCCCGCAACTTCGCCGTCGGCGACAAGGTCGTCGTGGTCCTCCCCGGCGCCGTCCTGCCCGGCGACTTCGCGATCGCCTCGCGCAAGACGTACGGCAAGACCTCCCACGGCATGATCTGCTCCGGCGACGAGCTGGGCATGGGCGACGACGGCACCGGCGGCATCATCGTGCTGCCGCCGGAGCACGAGGTCGGCACCGACGCCATCCGGCTCCTGGAGCTGGTGGACGAGGTCCTCGACATCGCCGTCACCCCCGACCGCGGCTACTGCATGTCGATGCGCGGCGTGGCCCGCGAGACCGCCACCGCGTACGGCCTGCCGCTGCGCGACCCGGCGCTCCTCGACGTGCCCGCCCCGAACTCCTACGGCTACCTGGTCAAGGTGAGCGACCCGCAGGGCTGCGACCGCTTCACCGCCCGGACCGTCACCGGGGTCGCCCCCGAGGCGCGCTCCCCGATCTGGCTCAAGCGCCGCCTCCAGAAGGCGGGCATGCGTCCGGTCTCGCTGGCCGTGGACATCACCAACTACGTGATGCTGGAGCTGGGCCAGCCCCTGCACGCCTACGACCGCGCCCGGATCGACGGCCCCATCGGGGTCCGCCGCGCCGAGCAGGGCGAGACCTTCACCACCCTCGACGGGGTCGAGCGGACCCTCGACGCCGAGGACCTGGTGATCACCGACAACCGCGGCCCCATCGGGCTCGCCGGCGTCATGGGCGGGGCGAACACCGAGATCGCCGACCCGGTGACCGACCCCGAGACGGGCCACGTCACGGGCACCACGGACATCGTGGTCGAGGCCGCGCACTTCGACGCGATCACCATCGCCCGCACCGCCCGCCGCCACAAGCTGTCCTCCGAGGCGTCCAAGCGCTTCGAGCGCGGCGTGGACCCGCAGGCCGCCGCCGCGGCCGCCCAGCGCACCGTGGACCTGCTGGTCCTCCTCGCGGGCGGCACCGCCGAGGCCGGCGTCACCGAGCTGACCGCCCCCGCCGCGCCCCGCACCATCGCGATGCGCGCGGACCACCCGGACCGGGTCGCGGGCGTGGTGTACGGGCGCGAGACCGTCGTGCGCCGCCTCCAGGAGGTCGGCTGCGACGTCTACGGTCAGGACGAGCTGGTCGTGACGGTGCCCTCGTGGCGCCCCGACCTCGGCGCGCCCAACGACCTCGCCGAAGAGGTCATCCGGCTGGAGGGCTACGCCAACCTGCCCTCCACCCTCCCGCAGGTGCCCTCCGGCCGCGGCCTCACCGGCCGGCAGCAGCTGCACCGCCGGGTGGGCCGTGCCCTGGCGGGCGCGGGCTACGTGGAGGCGCTGAACTACCCCTTCCTCGGCACCCAGGTGTTCGACCAGCTCCAGCTGCCCGAACACGACGCGGCCCGCCGGGTGGTGACCCTGGTCAACCCGCTCTCCGACGAGGAGCCCGCCCTCCGCAGCACCCTGCTGCCGGGCCTGCTGGGCGCCCTGCGCCGCAACGACAGCCGGGGCAGCCACGACCTGGCCCTCTTCGAGACCGGGCTGGTGTTCCGGGCCGGTGACCGGCCGGGCACCGCCGTCCGGCTGCCGGTGGACCGCCGTCCCACCGACGAGGAGATCGCCACGCTGAACGCCGCGCTGCCCGCGCAGCCGCGGTACGCCGCCGTGGTCCTCGCGGGCGCCCGCGAGCAGGCCGGCTGGTGGGGCAAGGGTCGTCCCGCGGACTGGGCCGACGCCGTCGAGGCGGCCCGTTCGCTGGCCGTCGAGGCCGGTGCCGAACTGGTGGTCCGCCAGGGGCGGTACGGTCCCTGGCACCCGGGCCGCTGCGCCGAGCTGCTGGTCACCCTCGACGGGGTGGAGCAGGTCATCGGCCACGCCGGCGAGCTGCACCCGCGCGTGGTGAAGGCCCTGGGCCTGCCCGAGCGGACCAGCGCCATGGAGATCGACCTGGACCGCCTGGCGGCGGCCGGGCTCGGCGCCGTCGAGGCCCCGCGGATCTCCACCTTCCCGGTGGCCACCCAGGACGTGGCGCTGATCGTGGACGAGTCCGTCCCGGCCGCCGCGGTGGAGGCCGCGCTGCGCAAGGGCGCCGGTGAACTCCTCGAATCGCTGCGGCTGTTCGACGTGTTCGCCGGGGAGCAGGTCGGCGAGGGCAAGAAGTCCCTGGCCTACGCGCTCCGGTTCCGCGCCGCCGACCGCACCCTGACGGCCGAGGAGTCCACGGCCGCCCGGGACGCGGCGGTGGCCCTGGCCGGGGAGCGGACCGGGGCGGTGCTGCGCGGCGCCTGACGGCCACCCGCGCTTCAGCGCACGTTCAGTGAGGGGCGGATCCGACACACCGGGTCCGCCCCTCACTCGTTCGGGTGAGAACCGCCGTCCCACCCGTGCCCAGAACCGGACGATCGACACAATCGTTCCGGCTGCGGGGGAACGGAGCGTGACCGGTCTTCCCCGAGGCACGGCCTTCGGGAGGGCGCGGGCATGATCCGTACCAGGGCGTGGTGGAACCGCGGTGCCGGGCCGTCCCGGAGCCGCTGTGCGGGGTCGGCACGGGTGGCGCGGCTGCGTCGGGCCTGTGTCCTGGGCTGGGGCGGGGCGGCGGTGTCCTGGCAGTTGTGGCATCCGGCCCCCGAGGAGCTGCGGGCCCGGCTGGTCGGCTGCGCGGCCTTCCTGCTGTTGGCGGCGGGGGCGGCGCTGTACATCCGGCAGTGCCTCTTGGCGGAGCTGCGGCGGACCCGTGAGATCGCCGGGGCCGCGCAGCGGGCGCTGTTGCGGCCGTTGCCCGCGCGGCTGGAGGGGTTGGCCTTCGCGGCGGCCCCGCTGGCGGCGGGTCGGGAGGCCGTGGTGGGCGGGGACCTGTACGAGGCGGTGGCCACGCCGTACGGGGTGCGGGTGGTGATCGGAGACGTCCGCGGGCACGGGCCGACCGCGTTGGGCGCGGCGGCCGCGCTGTTGGGGAGCTTCAGGGAGGCCGCGTACGACGAGCCGGAACCGGACGGGGTGCTGCGGCGGATGGAGCGGGCCCTGGAGCGGCACCTGGTGGAGCGGGCCCGGGGCGAGCGGGCGGCGGGGCGCGGGGAGGCGGCGGAGGGCGCCGCCGCGGAGGAGTTCGCCACCCTGCTCCTGTTGGAGATCTCCGAGGACGGCACGGTGCGGGCCCTGAACTGCGGGCATCCGGCGCCGCACCGGCTGCGGGCGGCGGGCGGGGTCCGGGCGGGTCGGGGCGGCAGCGCGGTGGGCACCGCCGAACTCCTCACGCTGGGCGAGCCGTTGCCCCCGCTGGGGGTGTGGCCGCTGCCGGAGGGCGTGGAGGCCCACCGGTGCGGGCGGCTGCTGCCGGGGGAGTCGCTGGTGCTGCACACCGACGGGGTGGCGGAGGCCCGGGACGCCGCCGGCGGGTACTTCCCGCTGCGCGGCGCGCTGGCGGAGGCGGCGGGGGGTGCCGCCGCGCCGTCCCCCGCGGGCCTGGTCGCGGAGGTGCGCGCCGCGCTGCTGCGCCACACCGGCGGGCGGCTCGCGGACGACGCGGCGCTGCTGGTGGTGCGCAACGACCGCCGTGCGCCACCCGCGTCACCGAGCGGACAGGCGGTGTGCCGGGCGGCGTCCCCGGGCGGGACCTGAGGGGTCCGGCGGGGCGGGGTCGCGGCGGTCGTGGGGCGCCGCCCGTCCTGCCATGGAGTGTCGGGCAGACGGCAGGGCGGGCGGCGCGTACTCGGGTCGTCGCACTGTACGAGGGGGGAGCCGACGACCCGGGGCTGCCTCTTGGCGAGGCGTTTCAGTGAAGCGTTCCGGGAGCCCCGGAGGGCAGGGCGCGCGGCGCATTTATGCGCGCAGTCGATTCACACCCCGTGTGAACGCGCCCCGCACTAGGGTGGCCCCGACGAGCCCATGGAGCGGCCCATGCAGCAGCCGAACACTCTGCTCGACGCACTCCTCGACGAGGCCGGGATCTCCCACGCGGGGCTCGCGGCGCGGGTCAACCAGGCGGGTCGGTCCCGGGGGTTGGCGCTGCGGTACGAGCACACGGCGGTGGCCCGTTGGTTGCGGGGGCAGCGCCCGCGCGGGCAGGTCCCGGACCTGATCTGCGAGGTGTTGGCGGGGCGGCTGCGGAGGCCGGTGGGTCTGGACGACATCGGGTTGGGGGTGCCGGGGCGGCCGGTGGAGCCGCCGGGGGCCCCGCCCACGGCCTTCGTGGACCGGGCGACGGCCCTGTGGCGGGCCGACGAGCAGGGGCGGGCGGGGCTGTCGGCGGCGCCGGCGGTGTCGGGGACTGCGGCGGTGATCCCGGTGTGGGAGTGGGAGAACCCGCCGGAGGACGCCGACGTGTCGCGCCGGGGCGGTCCGGCGGTGGGGCGGGAGCACGTGGAGTTGTTGCGGTCGGCCCGCGCGCACTACGAGTCGATGTACCGGCGGGCGGGGGGTCCGGCGACCCGGGCCCGGATCGCCCGGTTCCTCGGGGCGCAGGCCGCCCCGGTGTTGCGCGGGGAGTATCCGGACGCGTTGGGGCGGCGGTTGCACCGGGCGGCGGGCTCGCTGGTGGCGGTGGCGGGGATCTGCGCGTACGACGCGGACGCGCACGGGTTGGCGCAACGCTACTTCCACCAGGCGCTGCGGTTGGCGAAGTCGAGCGGGGACCGGGGGTTGGGCGGGTACGTGCTGGCGTTGATGGTCAACCAGTCCTTGCACCTGGGGGAGGCGCGGCAGGCGGTGGCCTTCGCGGAGGCGGCGCTGCGGGCGGCGGGCGAGGCGGCGGGGGCGGCGCTGACGGCGGACCTGCACGCGATGCAGGCGAAGGCGTACGCGCGGTTGGGGGACGGGGCGGCGGCCCGGGACCGGATCCGGCGGGCGGAGGCCGCGGCGGAGCGGATCCGTCCGGGCGGCGGGCCCGTGGAGGCCGGGTACGTCCAGCCCGGC
The DNA here is from genome assembly GCF_040302735.1 of Streptomyces sp. NPDC097619. Taxonomy (NCBI): domain Bacteria; kingdom Bacillati; phylum Actinomycetota; class Actinomycetes; order Kitasatosporales; family Streptomycetaceae; genus Streptomyces; species Streptomyces sp. NPDC097619. The sequence goes on from NZ_JBEOSD010000044.1 coordinate 17,898, forward strand.
CTGGTCAACGTGCAGGTGGCGGAGGCCCTGTGGCGGCTGGGTGATCTGGCGGCGGCGGAGGAGCACGCGGTGGAGGCGGTGCGCCGGCCCGCGCACGACCGGGGTCGGGTGCACCGGCTGGCGGTGCTCTGCGAGGTGCGGGTGCGGCGCGGGGAGCCCGACGGGGTGCCGGCCGCGGCGGCGGAGATGGCCGAGCGGGCGCGGGGGATGGAGTCGCGGCGGCTGCGGGAGCGTCTGGGCGCGGTGCACGGCACGTTGCTGGCGAGCGGTTGCGCGGAGGCCCGGGAGACGGCGGGGCTGATCGAGGAGGCGCTGCGGGTGCCGTGGTGAGCGGGCGGGCCGCGGCTCGTACGGGGCCCGCCCCGCGGCCGGGGTGGGGGCGCGGGGCGGGCGGGATCCGGGAGGCACGCCCGGGGCGCGGGCGGTCAGCCGTACGGGTAGAAGCCGGAGCCGGACTTGCGGCCGAGGCGGCCGGCGTCGACCATCCGCTGGAGCAGCGGCGGGGCCGCGTACAGCGGCTCCTTGTACTCGGAGTACATGGAGTCGGCGATGGAGACGATGGTGTCCAGGCCGATGAGGTCGGCGAGCTTCAGCGGGCCCATCGGGTGGGCGCAGCCGAACTCCATGCCGTTGTCGATGTCCTCGCGGCTGGCGATGCCGGACTCGAACATCCGGATCGCGGACAGCAGGTAGGGCACGAGCAGGGCGTTGACCACGAAACCGGAGCGGTCCTGGGCGCGGATGGCGTGCTTGCCGAGGGTCTTCGCCACCAGCTCCTCGGCGCGGCGGACGGTCTCCTCGCCGGTGGTCAGGGCCGGGATCAGCTCCACGAGCTTCTGCACGGGGGCCGGGTTGAAGAAGTGGATGCCGATGACCTGGTCCGGGCGCGAGGTCGCGACGGCCAGCTTCACCAGCGGGATGGAGGAGGTGTTGGAGGCGAGGATCGCGTCCTGCCGGGTGACCACCTGGTCGAGGACCTGGAAGATCTCGGTCTTGACCTGCTCGTTCTCGACCACGGCCTCGATGACGAGGTCGCGGTCGGCGAACTCGCCGAGGTCGGTGGTGAAGCTCAGGCGGGCCAGGGTCTCGTCCCGCTCCTCCTCGGTGATCTTGCCGCGTTCGGCGGCCTTGGTCAGCGAGTTGTACAGCCGGGTGCGCCCGATCTCCAGCGCCTCCCCGGTGGTCTCGGCGACCTTGACCTCGAGGCCGCTGCGGGCGCACACCTCGGCGATGCCCGCGCCCATCTGGCCACAGCCCACTACGCCGACGCGTGTGATGTCGGAAGGGAGGTCCGTCACTTCGTGCCTTTCCTGGTCGTCCGCGGGCGGGTCCCCCGTGCTCGTCAGTGGTACTGCTGCCGGCGCCCGCCACGCCCCCGACGGTACTCCCGACGGTGCCGGGCCGGGGCCGCCGGGGCGGGCATGCTGTCCCGGTACGGATCTTCGTCACTCAGTGGAACCGGAGTGTCACATGGCGCACATCAGGCGGAGGGGTCTGCTGGCGGGGGCGGCGGGGGCACTGGCCGCCACGGTGGCCGGTACGGCGGGCGCGGGGGCGGCCCGGGCGGCGGGCCCGCCGGCCTCCGGGGCCGCGGGTGCGCCGCCGGGGGGCGCGGCGAGGTCGGAGGCGGAGGGCCCGGCGGAGCGGCGGGCCGGAACGGCGGGCGGCTCCCGGGGGGCCGGGCCGGAGTTCCGCGGGATGTGGATCGCCTCGGTGCTGAACGTGGACTGGCCCTCCCGGCCGGGGCTGAGCGCCGCCCGGCAGCGCTCCGAACTGCTGGCGCTGCTGGACACGGCGGTGGAGCGGCGGTTGAACGCGGTCGTCCTCCAGGTGCGCCCGGCCGCCGACGCGTTCTGGCCCTCGCCGTTCGAGCCCTGGTCGCAGTGGTTGACGGGTACCCAGGGCGGGGATCCGGGCTGGGACCCGCTGGGCACGGCGGTGACGGAGGCGCACGCCCGGGGGCTGGAGCTGCACGCCTGGTTCAACCCGTACCGGGCGGCCACCCACCCGGATCCGCGCCGGTTGTCGCCCCGTCACCCGGCCCGGCTGCACCCGGAGTGGACGGTGGCCTACGGGGACCGGCTGCACTACAACCCGGGGCTGCCGGAGGTGCGGTCCTTCGTCCTGGACGCGATGCTCGACGCGGTGGCCCGCTACCCGGTGGACGCCGTGCACTGGGACGACTACTTCTACCCGTACCCGGTGTCCGGGCAGCGCTTCGACGACGACGAGGCGTACCGGCTGTACGGGGGCGGGCTGGGGCGGGGGGACTGGCGGCGTCTCAACACCGATCTGCTGGTGAGCGAGATGTCCGCGCGCATCCCGCAGGTGCGGCCGGGCACCCGCTTCGGGATCAGCCCCTTCGGGGTGTGGCGGAACCGCTCCACGGATCCGGCGGGCTCGGACACCTCGGGGCTGGAGGCGTACGGCGAGCTGTACGCGGACACCCGGCGCTGGGTCACGGAGGGCTGGCTGGACTACGTCTGCCCGCAGTTGTACTGGCACATCGGCAGCAGCACCACGGACTACGCGAAGCTGGTGCCCTGGTGGGCGGGGACGGTCGCGGGCACCGGCACCGACCTGTACGTGGGCGAGGCCCTGTACCGCTGTGACGCGGACAGCCCCACGGCGGCCTGGCGCCGGACCGGGGAGCTCTCCCGGCACCTCACCCTCGCCGCCCGGTACCCCGAGGTCCGCGGACACTGCTTCTTCTCCGCGAAGCAGGTGGTCTCGGACCCGATCGGGGCGATGTCGCGGGTGGTGGCGGACCACTACCCCTCGGCGGTGCCGCCGCGCTGATCGGCGGCCGTGCCCCGGGACCGTCCGGCCCGGGGCACGGCCGCGCCGTCCTCAACGGGCGGGTTCGGAGGGGTGACGGACCACGCAGTCGGGTCCCGGGGCCATCAGGGCCTCGTGCCCGTCGGGGAAGCGGACCCGGTAGGGCGGGTTGCCGTTCTCGCCGAGCACCTGGGTGATCTCGCCCACCTTGTCCTGCCGGCCCACGATCCTGCCGTGCTGCACCAGCTGGTCGCCCTCGGTCGCACGCATCGCTGACCTCCTCGGGGAGCTCCGGTCGGGTGACGCCAGTTTAAGCCTTTCGACCCTTTTCGAACCGGTCTCCCGGGGTGCGGGTGGTGGGCGCTCCGCCCGTCGCGCCGCGGTCAGCCGCGCTGGGTGACCGCGATGCAGACCAGGACGGCCGCGGCGGCCACCGGGGCGGCCGGGGAGAGGTGTTCGCCGAGCAGCGTGACCGCCCAGACCAGGGTCAGCAGCGGCTGGGCCAGCTGGAGCTGGCCGGCGCGGGCCGGACCGATCTCGGCGATCCCGCGGTACCAGACGTACCCGCCGAAGAAGGTCGAGCCCAGGGCCACCCACACCAGACCGGTCAGACCGCGCGGGCCGAGCGAGGTCGGTTCCAGGGAGAGTGCCAGGACCGCCCCGGGCAGGGCCAGGGGCACGGACAGCAGCAGGGCCCAGCCCATCACCTGCCAGCCCGGCATCAGCCGGGCCAGCCGGCCGCCCTCGACGTAGGCGGCCGCGCACACCAGCAGGGCGAGGAAGAGGTAGCCGTCACCGGGGGAGAGGACGCCGCCGCCTTGGGCGAGGGTGAAACCGAGCAACACGCAGGCACCGGCCACCGCCGCCACCCAGAAGCGGCGGGAGGGGCGGCTGCCCGTGCGCAGGGCGGCGAAGGCGGCGGTGGTCAGCGGGAGCAGGCCCACCACGACGGCGGCGTGCGAGGTGCCGGTGGACCGCAGCGCCAGGGTGGTGAGCGCGGGGAAGCCGAGCACGACCCCGGCCGTGACCACGGCCAGACCGGCCCAGTGGGCCCGCGCCGGTACCGGTACCCGCAGGGCGAGCAGCAGCGCCCCGGCCACCACCGCGCCGAGCAGGGCCCGCAGGGAGACCAGGGACCAGGGGCCGAAGCTCTCCAGGCCCCAGGCGGTGGAGGGGAAGGTGAGGGAGAACGCGGCCACGCCCAGCGCGGCGCAGGCGGTGCCCCGTCGGGAACTCCCGGAAGCGACGGAAGCCTCGCCGGGGGTGGGCGGGCCGGGGGTGGGAGCGGCGACGGTCGGAGCGGTGTGGGTGGGAGCCGTACCGGCCGGGGCCCCGTGCGTTCCCGGCTGCGGGACCGCTATCCGGCTCTGCGGGGTAGCGCTATCGTGTGCTCTCATGAACCAGAGTAGCAGTGTGGAGGAACTGGCGGATCTGCTGCGGGCGGAGCTGCACCGCTACTCCGTGGGTGGAAAGCTGCCGTCGAGTCGGGCGTTGGTGGAGCGGTACCGGGTCAGCCCGGTCACGGTGACGCGCGCGCTGGCCCGGCTCTCGGCGGAGGGGCTGGTCGTCACCCGGCCGGGCGCCGGCGCCTACCGGGCCGAGCCGCGGTCGCGGGCCGCGGATCCGGGGGACACCTCCTGGCAGGAGGTCGCGCTGAGCGCGGAGCCCGCCGGGGAGGCCGTGCCGCGCTCCGTGGACGCCTCGGGGGTGCTGGTCACGCTCTCCCGGCCGCCCGCCGGGGTGATCGAGCTCAACGGCGGCTACCTGCACCCCTCCCTCCAACCCGAGCGGGCCATGGCCGCCGCCCTCGCCCGGGCGGGCCGCCGGCCCGGCGCCTGGTCCCGGCCGCCGGTGGACGGCCTACCGGAGCTGCGGGACTGGTTCGCCCGCGAGATCGGCGGCCGGGTGACCGCCGCGGACGTCCTGGTCACGGCGGGCGGGCAGAGCGCGCTGGCCACGGCCCTGCGGGCGGCGGCCCCGCCCGGCTCGGCGGTGCTCGTGGAATCCCCCACCTACCCGGGGATGTTGGCCATCGCCCGCTCCTCGGGGCTCCGCCCGGTCCCGGTGCCCGGGGACGCCGACGGGGTCCGCCCCGAGCTCCTGGCGGCGGCCTTCGAGGCCACCGGGGCGCGGGTGTTCGTCTGCCAGCCGCTGTTCCAGAACCCGACCGGCGCGGTGCTCGCGGCGGACCGGCGGGCCGAGGTGCTGCGGATCGCCCGGGAGGCCGGGGCCTTCGTGGTCGAGGACGACTTCGCCCGCCACCTCGGGCACGAGGGCGGGGCCGGACTGCCCGCTCCGCTGGCCGCGGAGGACGCGGACGGGGTGGTGGTGCACGTGCGCTCCCTCACCAAGATCACCTCGCCGAGCCTGCGGGTCGGGGCCCTCGCCGCGCACGGTCCGGTCCTGGAGCGGCTGCGGGCGATCCAGGTCGTGGACAGCTTCTTCGTGCCCCGGCCGCTCCAGGAGACCGCTCTGGAGCTGGTCGGGGCCCCGGCCTGGCCGCGGCACCTGCGCGCGGTCGGGGCCGAGCTGCGGCACCGGCGCGAGGTGCTGCGACGGGCGCTGGCCGCCCGGCTGCCCGCCCTGCTGCCGCCGCGCCTGCCGGAGGGTGGCTACCAGGTGTGGGCCCGGCTGCCCGAGGGCACCGACGAGGCCGCCTTCGTGGCCGCGGCCCTGCACGCGGGGGTGGCGATCGCCCCGGGACGCCCCTTCTTCAGCGCGGAGGCGGCCTCCCCGCACGTCCGGTTGAGCTTCGCCGGGGTGGCGGGGGCGGCCGAGCTCACCGAGGGCGTGGACCGCCTCGCCACCTGCGCGGACCTGCTGGGGGCGCGGGTCTGAGGGACCCGGCCGGGCGGGACCGGGGCGGGGGCCGGGTGGGGCCCGGCCGCGTCAGCCGGTCCGGTGGCGGACCCAGACGTTGGGCTCGACGTAGACCGCGTAGCCCTGCCCCGGCTCGCACCGGACCGGGACCAGCGCGCCCGGCACCGTCACCGGCCCGGCCGTGTCGAAGGGCAGGCCCGTCCACTCCCGCCACTGCTCCAACCCCGCCGAGACGGTCATCGAGGCCGGCGCCACCTTCTCGACCCTGCCGCCCGCCCGGACGTGGACCCGCAGCCAGGGGTCCACGGGCAGACCGTCCGGGCGGGTCCGGGCCGCGTACTCGTGGATGTCCGCGAGCGGCTCGTCCTGCTTGCGGCTCGGGCGCACCGGCGCGACCAGCTCCGCGAAGCCGCGGGCGGCGGCGTTGGCGCGCATGGCCGCCAGCATCCGGCCGGACAGGCCCTCGCCCTGCCGCCGCAGGTCCACGGTGATCTCGATCGCGCTGACGGTGTCCGGGGCGGTGCCGTGCCGGAGGTCGGAGAAGGCCCACAACAGCACCTGGTCCCACCCGCGGTCGGGCAGCGCCCCGCGGCCGGGCCGGTCCAGGGCGAAGGGCACGCTGAACCCGCGCGCGACCACCCGCTCCCCGTCGGTGGCCACCAGCACGTACTCGGGGAGTTCCGTGACCATCCGGCCGTAGAGCAGCCACCCCACCGGGTCCTCCACGGAGAAGGCGGGCCAGCTGTCCTTCATCTCCCAGAGCTTCGCGGCCAGCTCGGGTCGCTCCGCGAGGGTGGTGACGCGCACGGTGTCCGGGGTGTCCGGGGTGTGCGGGCCGTCCGTGGGGGTCGTGGTGCCGGGGGAGGCGTCGGTGGTGCCGTCCGGGTCCTCGTTCTTGATCATCCGCGCAGGCTAGGCGGGGCGGCGGGAGCCCCTCAACCGGATTACCGGTGAGCGCCCGCCCGCTCGCCCGCCCGCTCGGATCGGGGAGCCTCCTCCTGGGCCGGGGCCGGCCTCCGCCCGGGTCGCCGGACGCCGCGCCCCGTGCCCCCGTCCGTGCTCCTGTCCGCCCCCGTCCGCACCGGAAGGACTTTGCATAAAACTGCGCACGTACGTATAGTCATGCCGTCAACGAGGAGGGTCCCATGGTGGTGCGAGTAGCGGTGGCCGGAGCGAGCGGGTACGCGGGCGGTGAGCTGCTGCGCCTGCTCCTGGCGCACCCCGGGACCGAGATCGGCGCCCTCACCGGCGCCTCCAACGCCGGTCAGCGCTTCGGCGCCCTCCAGCCCCACCTGCTGCCCCTGGCCGACCGGATCCTGGAACCCACCACGCCCGAGGTCCTCGCCGGACACGACGTGGTCTTCCTGGCCCTGCCGCACGGGCAGTCCGCGGCCGTGGCCGCCGAGCTCGGCGAAGAGGTCCTCGTCGTCGACATGGGCGCCGACTTCCGGCTCCGCGACGCGGCCGACTGGGAGACCTTCTACGGCTCCCCGCACGCCGGCACCTGGCCCTACGGCCTTCCCGAACTGCCGGGTGCCCGCGCCGCGCTGGAGGGGTCCAAGCGCATCGCGGTGCCCGGTTGCTACCCCACCGCCGTCAGCCTCGCCCTGTTCCCCGCCTACGCGGAGGCCCTGGCCGAGCCCGAGGCCGTGGTCGTCGCCGCCTCCGGCACCTCCGGAGCGGGCAAGGCCCCCAAGACCCACTTGCTGGGCTCCGAGGTCATGGGCTCCATGAGCCCGTACGGCGTCGGCGGCGGCCACCGGCACACCCCCGAGATGGTGCAGAACCTCTCCGCGGTCGCCGGCACCCGCGTCTCGGTCTCCTTCACCCCGGTCCTCGCCCCCATGCCCCGCGGCATCCTCGCCACCTGCTCGGCGAAGGCCCGCCCCGGCACCACCGCCGAGGCCGTGCGCGCCGCGTACGAGAAGGCGTACGCCGGGCAGCCCTTCGTCCACCTGCTCCCCGAGGGGCAGTGGCCCGCCACCGGATCGGTCAACGGTTCCAACGCCGTTCAGGTGCAGGTCGCCTTCGACGCGGCGGCGGGACGGATCATCGCCATCAGCGCGATCGACAACCTCACCAAGGGCACCGCGGGCGGCGCGGTCCAGAGCATGAACATTGCCCTCGGACTGGACGAGGGACTGGGGCTCTCCGCCGTCGGCCTGGCCCCCTGACCCGGACCCGGACCCGGCAACGGCACCGCACCGACCGCACCCCCGACCCACCCCGCCCCTCCCGCACCGCGACGGCGGAGAAACGAACGACGAGGAGACACCACAGTGAGCGTGACGGCTGCCCAGGGATTCACGGCCGCGGGCATCGCGGCGGGCATCAAGGCGAACGGCAACCCGGACCTGGCCCTCGTGGTCAACCACGGGCCGCGCCTCGCCGCGGCCGGAGTGTTCACCTCCAACCGCGTCAAGGCCGCCCCCGTGCACTGGACCCAGCAGGTGCTGCGCGGCGGCACCGTCTCCGCGGTCGTCCTCAACTCCGGCGGCGCCAACGCCTGCACCGGCCCCCGGGGCTTCCAGGACACCCACGCCACCGCCGAGAAGGTCGCCGAGGCCCTCACCGCGCTGGGCGGCGCCGAGCACAACGCCGGCGAGATCGCCGTGGCCTCCACCGGCCTCATCGGCGTCCTGCTCCCCATGGACAAGCTGCTCCCCGGCGTCGAGACCGCCGCGGCCGCCCTCTCCGAGGACGGCGGCGAGGCGGCCGCCGTCGCCATCAAGACCACCGACACCGTCCACAAGACCGCCGTCGCCGGCGGGGACGGCTGGACCGTCGGCGGCATGGCCAAGGGCGCCGGAATGCTCGCCCCCGGCCTCGCCACCATGCTCGTGGTGCTCACCACCGACGCCGACGCCGACGGCGCCCTCCTCGACGAGGCCCTCCGGGAGGCCACCCGCACCACCTTCGACCGGGTGGACTCCGACGGCTGCATGTCCACCAACGACACCGTCCTCCTGCTGGCCTCCGGCGCCTCCGGCACCGTCCCCGAGCCGACCGCCTTCGCCGCCGCCGTCCGCGCCGTCTGCGACGACCTGGCCCGGCAGCTCATCGGCGACGCCGAGGGCTCCAGCAAGGACATCCGCATCGAGGTGATCGGCGCCGCCACCGAGGACGACGCCGTCGAGGTGGGCCGCTCCATCGCCCGCAACAACCTCCTCAAGTGCGCCATCCACGGCGAGGACCCCAACTGGGGCCGCGTCCTCTCCGCCATCGGCACCACCTCCGCCGCCTTCGACCCCGACCGCCTCAACGTGGCCATCAACGGGGTCTGGGTCTGCCGGAACGGCTCCGTCGGCGAGGACCGCGACCTGGTCTCCATGAAGGACCGCGAGGTCCGCATCACCGCCGACCTCAGCACCGGCACCGAGTCCGCGGTCATCTGGGCCAACGACCTCACCGCCGAGTACGTCCACGAGAACAGCGCCTACTCCTCATGAGCGACGGGCAGCAGATGACCGACAAGCAGAACCAGCCCGGGTCCACGGCCCGCAAGCACACCGCCCTGCCGAAGGCGCAGACCCTCATCGAGGCGCTGCCCTGGCTGACCCGCCACCACGGCCGCACCGTCGTGATCAAATTCGGCGGCAACGCCATGATCGACGAGGAGCTGAAGGCGGCCTTCGCCCAGGACGTGGTGTTCCTGCGGCACGCCGGCCTCAAGCCGGTGGTCGTGCACGGCGGCGGCCCCCAGATCAGCGCCCAGCTCGACAAGCAGGGCCTGGTCAGCGAGTTCAAGGCGGGCCTGCGGGTCACCACCGCCGAGGCCATGGACGTGGTCCGGATGGTCCTCGCCGGTCAGGTCCAGCGGGACCTGGTCGGACTCCTCAACCAGCACGGGCCGTTCGCCGTCGGCATGACCGGCGAGGACGCCCACACCATCAGCGCCGTCAAGCACACCCCGGAGATCGACGGGGAGCGCGTGGACATCGGCCGGGTCGGCGAGATCACCGCCATCGACACCGGCGCCATCGAGGCCCTCCTCGACGACGGCCGGATCCCGGTGATCTCCTCGATCGCCCGCAGCGCCGACGACGGCCACGTCTACAACGTCAACGCCGACACCGCCGCCGCGGCCCTGGCCGCCGCCCTCGGCGCGGAGACCCTCATGGTCCTCACCGACGTCGAGGGTCTGTACGCCGACTGGCCGGTCAGCGACGAGGTCATCAGCCGCCTGACGGTCAGCGAACTGGAGAAGCTGCTCCCCGACCTCTCCAGCGGCATGGTGCCCAAGATGGAGGGCTGCCTGCACGCCGTCCGCAACGGGGTCCGCACCGCCCGCGTCATCGACGGGCGGGTCCAGCACTCGATCCTGCTGGAGATCTTCACCGACGAGGGCATCGGCACCATGGTCGTGCCCGACGACGCGCCCGGCCGGCCCGGCCCGTCCGGCGCCGCCGGCACGTCCGACGCGTACACAGGGGGAACGGAATGAGCGACAACGCAACGGTCACCGGCGGCACGGCGCGGGTGACGGGCGGCGGCAACGCCGCCTACGCGCGGCGCTGGCAGGGCGCCCTCACCGACAACTACGGCACCCCCGCGCTGGCCCTGGTCCGCGGCGAGGGCGCCACCGTCTGGGACGCCGACGGCCGCGCCTACACCGACCTGGTCGGCGGGATCGCGGTGAACGCCCTCGGCCACGCCCACCCGGCCGTGGTCGGCGCCGTGTCCGAGCAGATCGCCACCCTCGGGCACGTCTCCAACCTGTACGCCTCCGAGCCGGTCCTCGCCCTCGGCGAGCGGCTGCTGGGCCTCTTCGGGCGGCCGGGCCGGGTCTTCTTCTGCAACTCCGGCGCCGAGGCCGTCGAAGCCGTCTTCAAGATCGGCCGACTCACCGGACGCACCCACATGGTCGCCACCGAAGGCGGCTTCCACGGCCGCACCATGGGCGCCCTCGCCCTGACCGGACAGCCGAAGAAGCAGGAGCCCTTCCTGCCGCTCCCCGGGAACGTCACCCACGTCCCGTACGGGGACGTCGAGGCCCTGCGGGCCGCGGTCACCGAGGACACCGCCCTCGTGATCATCGAGCCCGTCCAGGGCGAGAACGGCGTGGTCGTGCCCCCGCCCGGCTACCTCGCCGCCGCCCGCGAGATCACCCGTGCCACCGGCACCCTGCTCGCCCTGGACGAGGTGCAGACCGGCATCGGCCGTTGCGGCCAGTGGTTCGAGCACCAGGCCCACGAGGGCGTGCGGCCCGATCTGGTCGCCCTCGCCAAGGGCCTCGGCGGCGGCCTGCCCCTCGGCGCCGTCGCCGCCTTCGGCCCGGCCGCCGACCTGCTCCGGCCCGGCCAGCACGGCACCACCTTCGGTGGCAACCCGGTCGCCTGCGCCGCCGGACTCGCCGTCATCGCGACCATCGAGGCCGAGGGCCTGCTCGACCGGGTCAAGGCCCGCGGCGAGCAGCTGCGCTCCGGAATCGAGGCTTCGGGGCACGCGCTGGTCTCCCACGTCCGTGGCGCGGGCCTCCTGCTGGGTATCGTGCTGACCGAGCCCCTCGCACCGCGGGTGCAGCAGGCGGCTCAGGATGCCGGCTTCCTGGTGAACGCGCCCGCCCCCGACGTCGTACGCCTGATGCCCGCGTACGTGCTCTCCGAGGCGGAGGCGGACGCGTTCATCGCGGCCCTGCCGGGCATCCTCGACGCCGCAGCCAGCGGGGACGGACGATCCGGAGAATGAGACGACGATGAGCCAGGCGCAGGACAACGAGGACTGGACGTCCCCCCGGAACGACTCCCAGGGGGGCGGCCCCGCCGTTCCGCAGACCCGCACCGCCCGCCACCGCCGGATCGTGGACATCCTCAACCGGCAGCCCGTCCGCTCCCAGAGCCAGCTGGCCAAACTGCTCGCCGACGACGGGCTGAGCGTCACGCAGGCGACGCTCAGCCGGGACCTCGACGAACTGGGCGCGGTCAAGATCCGCAACACCGGCGGGGAGCTCATCTACGCGGTGCCCAGCGAGGGCGGCTTCCGCACCCCGCAGGCCCCGCTGGGGGAGTCCGCGAAGGAGGAGCGGATGCGGCGCCTCTCCGGGGAGCTGCTGATCTCCGCGGAGGCCTCCGCGAACCTCGTCGTCCTGCGCACCCCGCCGGGGGCCGCGCAGTTCCTCGCCTCGGCCATCGACCAGGCCGAACTGCGCGCCATCCTCGGCACCATCGCGGGGGACGACACCCTGATGCTGATCAGCCGGGACCCGCAGGGCGGCCAGGCCCTCGCCGACCACCTGCTGAGGCTGGCCCAGAAAGAGGGCTGAGGGGGCGGCCCCGCGCGGGCCGGACCCGACCGGACCCCGGGACTCCGGGGGCCGCCGACGGTTCCCCGGGGGCCGGGTCCTACGCTTCGGCGCGTGGACCCGGCCCTCCTCGTGCGCACGCTCCTGCCCCTCACGGCCCTGCTGTACGGGACGGACCTGCTGCTCGCCCGCCGCACGGCCCGCCGTCACCGGGCGGTCCTGGCGCGCTGGGAGCGCTACTTCGAGGATCCCTACCGGGCCGCCGCCGAGCGCTGGTGGGTCGAGGACGAGACCCAGGCCGCCGCCGCCGAACTGGTCCTGGCGGGGCTGGTCACGGTCACCCACCGGGGGAACCTCGTCCCCACCCCGGACGCCGCCGACCCGGCGCGGGCTCCCGAACACCCGCTGCCCCGGGCCCTGCTCGCCGCGGTGCTCGCCCGCACGGCGCCGGCTCCCCTCGGCGCGGTGGTCCTGCGGGCCCCGGAGTTCGGCGAGGCCCGGACCCGACTGCGCGCCGAACGGCCGGAGTTCGCCCCGCCGGTGGAGTCCGGGTGCCTGACCCTGCTCGCGTCCTTCGTCCTGATGATGGGGATGTTCTTCGTCGGGGTGGCGCTGATGGACCGGCTGCCGCAGGGAGCGGCCGATGGGGCGCTGGCCGTGACCGCGGCGCTGCTGCTGGTCGCGCTGATCGCCTGGTTCCCGCACAACGACCGGGCCCGCGGCAGGGGTTGGCGGGGCGAGCACGCGTACGTGGCGGAGGTCCGGACCGCGGGACCGCACCCGGCCCTGGCGGAGCTGGCGGAGCGGGACCCGCAGGCCCTGGCCGATCTCGGGACGGGCCGGACGCGGACCCGCCGCGGCCGCAACCGGGGCCGGCCCCGCCACCGGGCCCGCAAGGCGCGGGAGGCGCGGCGGGCGGGCGGGGCGGAGGGCCTGCTCAGCGACGGGTGAGGGAGAGCGGCCCGTCCGCGGTGCCGATCGCGATGTGCGGGGAGCGGCGCGGATCGGCCCAGCGCAGGACGCGGCGCATCGCTCCCTCCGGGACGGACACGCAACCGGCGGTCGCGCCCTCGCCGTCGGCGTGCAGGAAGATCCCCGCCCCGCGGAACCGCACCGGCCGTTCGTAGTTGAAGGCGATCACCAGGGCGTGCGCGTACTGCCGCCGGTACGTCACCAGGTGCTCGGCCTCGCCGGGGGCGCAGTCGGCGGGGAGCGGCTCCGCCCAGCGGTTGTAGGCCGTGGAGCCGTTGTCCTGGCACCACCAGGAGTCCGGGCCCACCCGCCGATAGGGGTGGGAGGTGCCGGCGGGGGCGGGACGGATCCCGAAGGCGTACGGCAGGGCGTACAGGCCGGTGGGTGTGGTGGACGTGCCCTGGACGCGGCCGGCCCCGTCGGTCAGCCCGTTGGCGCCGAAGCGGGCGGTGGCCCGGCCCGCCTCGTACCAGCGGCCCGCCCGCCGGTCCCACCAGGTCAGCAGGCCCGTGGTGGAGCCGGGCGCGGGAGCGACGGCGGTGATCAGCTGGCTGCCGCCGCCGGTGTCGGCCATGCGGGCGGGCAACGGCGGGGTGGCGGCGGCCCCGGGCGGGCCGGTGAGCAGGGCGGCGAGCAGCGGTCCGAGGAGCAGCAGCGGTCTCAGCACCGTCCGATCCCACCACGGGCCCGCCCGCCGGGGGCGCAGGCGGCCGCGCGCGTCGCGGGGCGTCACCCGGGGCCGGTCCACGGGGCGGGTCCATGGGCCCGTCCACGGGGCGGGTGGGGTGCGCGGAGGGGGTGGCGGGGTGCGGTGACATGGCGGGGGTGACATTGCGGGGGTGACATTGCGCGATGACATGTCACGGTGTCGCGTCACCCCGCAATGTCACACCCTCCCGCGCCCGGTGGATCGTCATGCGGCCTTCCGGCGGGATCCACCCCGCCCCACCTCGGGGTATTCGCCCAGCTCAGCCCGCCTCACCCCCACGACGTTGACGAAACATACGGAGTCATGCATAGTTATGCCTGTCGTTGGATGCACTGTGAGGAGAAACCCGTGACCGAGCGCGTCGTACTCGCCTACTCGGGCGGTCTGGACACCTCCGTCGCGATCGGCTGGATCGCGGAGGAGACCGGTGCCGAGGTCATCGCCGTGGCCGTGGACGTCGGTCAGGGCGGCGAGGACCTGGACGTCATCCGCAAGCGCGCCCTCGCCTGCGGAGCCGTGGAAGCCGAGGTCGCGGACGCCCGCGACGAGTTCGCCCAGGAGTACTGCCTCCCGGCCGTCAAGGCGAACGCCCTCTACATGGACCGCTACCCGCTGGTGTCGGCCCTCTCCCGACCGGTCATCGTCAAGCACCTGGTCGCCGCGGCCCGCAAGCACGGCGCCTCGATCGTGGCCCACGGCTGCACCGGCAAGGGCAACGACCAGGTCCGCTTCGAGGCCGGCATCGCCGCCCTCGGACCCGACCTCACCTGCATCGCCCCGGTCCGTGACTACGCGATGACCCGGGACAAGGCCATCGCCTTCTGCGAGGCCAAGCAGCTCCCCATCGCCACCACCAAGAAGTCCCCGTACTCCATCGACCAGAACGTCTTCGGGCGGGCCGTGGAGACCGGCTTCCTGGAGGACATCTGGAACGCCCCCATCGAGGACGTGTACGAGTACACCGCCGACCCCTCGGTGCCCCGCGAGGCAGACGAGGTGCTGGTCGGCTTCGAGGCGGGCGTCCCCGTCTCGATCGACGGCCGCCCCGTCACCGTGCTCCAGGCGATCCAGCAGCTCAACGAGCGCGCCGGTGCCCAGGGCATCGGCCGGATCGACATCGTCGAGGACCGGCTCGTGGGCATCAAGTCCCGCGAGGTGTACGAGGCCCCCGGCGCGATCGCCCTCATCACCGCGCACCAGGAGCTGGAGAACGTCACCGTCGAGCGCGAACTCGCCCGCTACAAGCGGCAGGTCGAGCAGCGCTGGGGCGAACTGGTCTACGACGGCCTGTGGTTCTCCCCGCTCAAGCGGGCCCTCGACGGATTCATCGAGGAGGCCAACCAGCACGTCACCGGCGAGGTCCGGATGACCCTGCACGGCGGCCGCGCGGTGGTCACGGGCCGGCGCTCCCCGAAGTCGCTGTACGACTTCAACCTGGCCACCTACGACACCGGCGACACCTTCGACCAGTCGAAGGCCCAGGGCTTCATCGAGATCTTCGGGCTCTCCTCGAAGATCGCCGCCAAGCGCGACCTGGCGGTCTGACCGCCTCCCTTCCGGCCCCCGCGTCGTTGGACACGTCGCGGGAACCGGCCGCCGCGTCCTCCGGGCGCGGCGCCCGGGTCGCGCCCCGCCCGCACGGCCCGCCCGTGCCGCGGCCGGCGCGCCCCGCACGATCAGGTCGTCCCCCCGGTCCTCCGCGCCGGGGAGGCGACCGTCCCGCCACAGCCTTGAGGAGCGAGCGAGAAGTGAGCAGCAACAACGGTGACGTCCGGCTCTGGGGCGGCCGCTTCGCCGACGGACCGGCCGAGGCCCTGGCCAAGCTGTCCGCCTCCGTCCACTTCGACTGGCGCCTCGCCCCGTACGACATCGCGGGCTCCCGTGCGCACGCCCGGGTCCTCGCCAAGGCCGGGCTCCTGACGCAGGACGAACTGGCCCGCATGATCGAGGGCCTGGACCGGCTGGAGGCGGACGTCGCCGACGGCTCCTTCACGGGCACCATCGCCGACGAGGACGTCCACACCGCCCTGGAGCGGGGCCTCCTGGAACGCCTCGGCCCCGACCTCGGCGGCAAGCTCCGCGCCGGACGGTCCCGCAACGACCAGGTGGCCACCCTCTTCCGGATGTACCTGCGCGACCACGCCCGCATCATCGGCGGCCTGGTCGCCGACCTCCAGGACGCCCTGGTCGGCCTCGCCGAAGCGCACCCGGACACCGCCATACCGGGCCGCACCCACCTCCAGCACGCCCAGCCGGTGCTCTTCGCCCACCACGTGCTGGCGCACGTGCAGTCCCTGTCCCGGGACGCCGAGCGGCTGCGGCAGTGGGACACCCGGACCGCGGTCTCCCCGTACGGCTCCGGCGCCCTGGCCGGCTCCTCGCTGGGCCTGGACCCGGAGGCGGTGGCCGCCGACCTCGGTTTCGAGCGGGGTTCCGTCGGCAACTCCATCGACGGCACGGCCTCCCGCGACTTCGTCGCCGAGTTCGCCTTCGTCACCGCGATGATCGGGATCAACCTCTCCCGGATCGCCGAGGAGATCATCATCTGGAACACGAAGGAGTTCTCCTTCGTGACCCTGCACGACGCCTTCTCCACCGGCTCCTCGATCATGCCGCAGAAGAAGAACCCGGACATCGCGGAGCTGGCCCGGGGCAAGTCGGGTCGCCTCATCGGCAACCTCAGCGGCCTGCTCGCCACCCTGAAGGCCCTCCCGCTCGCCTACAACCGGGACCTCCAGGAGGACAAGGAGCCGGTCTTCGACTCCTGCGACACGCTGGAGGTCCTGCTGCCCGCCTTCACCGGCATGATGGCCACGCTCACGGTGCACCGGGAGCGCATGGAGGAACTGGCCCCCGCCGGCTTCTCCCTCGCCACCGACATCGCCGAGTGGCTGGTCAAGCAGGGGGTGCCGTTCCGGGTGGCCCACGAGGTCGCGGGCGAGTGCGTCAAGGTCTGCGAGGCCGAGGGCATCGAGCTGGACCAGTTGACCGACGAGCAGTTCGCCAAGATCTCCGAGCACCTGACCCCGGAGGTCCGCACGGTCCTGAACGTTCCCGGGGCCCTGGCCTCCCGGAACGGGCGCGGCGGCACGGCCCCCTCCGCGGTGGCCGTACAGCTCGCCGAGGTCAAGGCCGACCTGGTCGTCCAGCACGCCTGGGCCACGGCCAAGAACTGACCGGCACGACGGCCGATCGGGACGACGGCCGACGGGGACGACGACGGACCGCGACGGCGGCGGAGGCGCGCGGGCGCCCCGCCGCCGTCCCACGGGAACCGACCGCCCCCGGCGGGGCGTGTCAGACCACAGCAAGATCATTTCCTGCTGATGGGAGACACGCCATGACGGAGACCACGCGCCCGGAGCCCACCCCCGCCACGCCGCCGCCCGCCACGCCCCCGCCCGTCCCCGCCTCCGGAGGGTCCGCCGCCTCCGGCGCTCCCGGTCCGGACGCTCCGCGGGCGCGCCCCTCCCGCCGGACCGCACTCGCCCTCGGCGCCGGAGCCCTGGTGGCCACCGGTGCCGGTTACGGGCTGGGCGCGGCCGACAGCGCAGCCGCCGAATCCCGGCCCGGAGCGGACTCCCGTCCGGGGCCCCGGCTCCGCGAGCGGCCCGTGGTCCGCCGGCTGCGGGAGCTGGAGGAGTCCCGGCGGGCCCGGCTCGGGGCGTACGCGGTCGACACCGTGTCGGGCCGGGCTGTCCTGTACCGGGCCGACGAGCTGTTCCCGATGTGCTCGGTCTTCAAGCCCCTCGCGGCCGCCGCCGTCCTCCGCGCCCCGGACCGCGACGGGACGGACCCGGCCCGCCGGATCCGCTACACCCGCGCCGACACCGAGGGGTCCGGGTACGCCCCCGTCACCGGCCTCCCCGAGAACCTGGCCCGGGGCATGACGGTGGAGGCCCTGTGCGCCGCCGCCGTCAGCCACAGCGACAACGCCGCCGCCAACCTGCTCCTGCGCGAACTGGGCGGCCCGGACGCGGTCACCCGCTTCTGCCGCTCGATCGGGGACCGGGTCACCCGCCTCGATCGCTGGGAGCCGGAGCTCAACTCCGCCGAACCGGGCCGGACCACCGACACCACCAGCCCCCGCGCCATCGGCCGCACCTACGCCCGGCTGCTGCTGGGCGACACCCTGGCCCGCCGCGACCGCACCCGCCTCACGCGGTGGATGCTGGACAACACCACCAACACCGAGCGCTTCCGCGCCGGACTGCCCGGCTGGACCCTGGCCGACAAGACCGGGGGCGGCAGCGCCTACGGCGTGGCCAACGACGCGGGCGTGGTGTGGTCCCCGGAGGGCACCCCGGTGGTCATGGTCGTGCTCACCACCCACCCCGGCCGCCCCGAGGGCCCCGGGGACAACGGGCTGGTCGCCGAGGCCGCCCGCCTGTTGGGCGCCGCCCTCACCTGAGCCCGACCGGCACCCGGTGCGACCGGCACCCGGCTCGACCGCCCGCCCCGCGCCCGCCCGGTCGACCCTCCCCGCCTCGCGCGCCGCACCTCCCGCGGCCGTCCCCTCGCGCCCAGGGGTCCCGGAACCGCTCCCCGGCCCTCGCGAATGGGACGACCGTGCCGCGAATGAGACATGAACGTCTCATTCGGTGTATGGTTGTCTCATGGCTATGGACCGGGACCAGGTGCTGCGGGATGCCGCCGCGCTGCTCGCACGCAAATCGGACGCCACGATGGACGAGGTGGCCAAGGCCGCCGGCATCGGGCGGGCGACCCTGCACCGGCACTTCGCCGGCCGCGACGCCCTGGTGCGGGCCCTCGAAGACCTCGGCATCCGCCAGTTCGAGGGGGCCTTCGACCGCGCCCGCCTCGACGAGGACGGGGCCGTGGACGCCCTGCGCCGCCTGGTCGCCGAAACCGAGCCGGACGCCATGCTGTTGGCCTTCCTCGTCACCGAGAACCAGCTCTTCGAGGGCGACGCGGTGAACGAGGGCTGGGCCCGCCTGGACGCCAGGGTCTCCGCGCTGTTCCGACGCGGACAGGAGGAGGGCGATTTCCGCATCGACCTCAGCCCGGCCTGGCTCACCGAGGCCCTCTACGGCCTCATCGGAACCTGCGCCTGGTCCGTCATGGACGGCCGGGTCGCGGCCAAGGACTTCCAGTACATGATCGTCGAGTTGCTGCTCGGCGGTGCCCGACGGAGTGTGGAGAAATGACCAGGACCAAGCAGCTCGACGGCCCGACCGGGACGGAGGTGAAGGGCGGCGGACGCTGGGTCGCCCTGTCCGTGCTCGTGCTCGCGGTGCTGTTGGTCGCCGTCGACGCCACCGTCCTCGGCCTCGCCACCCCGGCGCTGAGCGAGGACCTGAAGCCCACCGGCAACCAGCTCCTGTGGATCGGTGACATCTACTCCTTCGTCATCGCCGGTCTGCTGGTGTCCATGGGCAGCCTCGGCGACCGCATCGGCCGCAAGAAGCTCCTGCTCGTCGGCGCCACCGCCTTCGGTGCCTTCTCGGTGCTCAACGCCTACGCCACCAGCCCCGAGATGATGATCGCCGCGCGCGCCCTCCTCGGTGTCGCCGGCGCCACCCTGATGCCGTCCACCCTGGCGCTGATCCGCAACATCTTCCACGACCCCAAGGAGCGCAGCCTCGCCATCGGCATCTGGGGCGCCACCGCCTCCGCCGGTGCCGCGGTCGGCCCCGTCGTCGGCGGCTTCCTGCTCCAGCACTTCTGGTGGGGCTCGGTCTTCCTCATCAACCTGCCCGTGATGATCGTCCTGGTGATCGTCGGCATCAAGCTGCTGCCCGAGTCCAAGAACTCCGTGGCGGGTCCCTGGGACCTGGTCAGCGTCTTCCTGTCGCTGATCGGCATCATCGGCTTGGTGTACGCGATCAAGGAGGTCGCCAGCCACGGTCCGACCTGGCAGGTCTTCGCCACCGCCCTCGTCGGCGCCGCCGCCCTCTACGCCTTCGTGCGCCGCCAGTTCACCCTGGAGTCCCCGCTCCTGGACATGCGGCTGTTCCGGCACCGCGGCTTCTCCGGAGCCGTCCTCGCCGACCTGCTCACCGTGTTCGGCCTCTCCGGCCTGGTGTTCTTCCTCAGCCAGTTCCTCCAGCTGGTCCAGGGCCGCGAACCCCTGGAGGCCGGGCTCGCCGAACTGCCCGCCGCCGTCGGCGCCGTGGCCACCGGTCTCGTCGCCGGACGCTTCGCCCGCCGCTACTCGGTGCGCGTCATCGTCACCGGCGGTCTCGCCGCCATCGGCCTGGCCCTCGGCGTGATCACCCTGGTGCACCAGGAGACCGGCTACCCGCTGCTCGGCGCCGCCCTGCTCGTCGTCGGCCTCGGTGCGGGCTTCTCCTTCACCGTCACCGCCGACGTGATCCTCTCCAGCGTGCCCAAGGAACAGGCCGGCTCCGCCTCCGCCGTCTCCGAGACGGCCTACGAACTGGGCGCGGCCCTCGGCATCGCCCTGCTCGGCTCCATCGTGACCGGCGTCTACCGGGACTTCACCGCCCCGGCCGGGGTCCCCGCGGCCGTGGCCGACTCCGCCCACGAATCCCTCGGCGGGGCCGTCGAGGCGGCCAAGACCCTGGACCCGGCCACCGCCCACACCATGGTGAGCGCCGCCCAGGACGCCTTCGTCGACGGACTGCGGCTCGCCGCCGGGGTCGGCGCGGCCGTCCTGATGGCCACCGCCGTGGCGGCCTGGTTCCTGCTGCGCGGCCAGGAGCTCCAGGACTCCGTGGAGCACTGACCCGCCCGGCCGGCCCCGCCCCGGCCGACGATCCGACCGGCCGTCCGCCCGGCCGCGGCACCCGCCGCGGCCGGGGGCGGTCGTTCCCTGACGGCCCGGCAGGGTGACGGGTGTGGACGGGAGTTGACAGCCGCGCGGGCCCGACGGCACGATCCGCCCGGTGGAGATCACGGACCTGACCCCGGCGGAACGCCGCGTCCTCGACGCCTTCCCGGACGACGCGGGCGTGGACTTCCGCACCGACCCCGACGAGGACCCCGCCGACGGCGCCTCCTGGGGCCCGGAGCGCACCGTCCGCGCCGAAGTGCTGCGCGCCCTGCTCCTCCACGGCCCCACCCGCGAGGGCGCCACCGCCGGGCTCAAGCTCTCCGGGGCCCGGATCACCGGCACCCTGCACCTGAAGTTCGCGCAGATCAGCGCCCCGGTCCGGCTGCGGGCCTGCCACTTCGAGGAGACCCCGCAGCTCCACGCCGCCCGGATGCCGGCCCTCGTCCTCACCGACTCCCTGCTCCCCGGACTCGACGCCTCCAACCTCGAACTGGACGTGATGCTGCGGCTGTCCTGCTGCCGCATCGGCGGGCAGGTGAAACTCTCCGGCGCCCGGATCGCGGGAGGCGTCTTCCTCAACGACGCCGTCATCGGCACCCCCGGCACCGACCGGCCCCCCGTCCACGGCTCGGAACCCACCAGCCTGCTCCTCAACCACGCCGCCGTCGGCACCGACATCCGCGCCAAACGCCTCCGCGTCCACGGCCGGTTCCTCCTGAACGCCACCACCGTCGGCGGCCGGGTCCACCTCGACGACGCCCGGCTCGAAGCCCCCGAGGGCACTGCCCTGCACGCCGAGACCCTGTCCGTCGGCACCGACCTGCGCGCCATCCGCCTGCGGGCCCGCGGCACCCTCAACCTCACCGGCTCCCGCATCCCCGGCCAGCTCGACCTGTCCTTCGCCCACCTCGCCAAACCCGGCGGCACCGCCCTGCGCGCCAGCAGCTGCGCCATCGGAGAGCTGTGGCTGCGGGAAGCCGCCCCCGTGCGGGGCACCGTCAACCTGCGCCGCAGCCAGATCGACCTGCTGCACGTGCCCCCGGCGGCCTGGCCCGGCGCGGTCAAGCTCGACGGGCTGACCTACCGGCTGCTCGCCCCGCACGTCCCCGCCGAGGAACGGCTGCCCCTGCTCGCCCGGGACGCCACGGGCTACGTCCCCTACGCCTACGAGCAACTGGCCGCCGCGTACCGGACGGTGGGCGACGAGGCCGCCGCCCGCACCGTCTCCCTCGCCAAACTGCGGGTGCACCGGCGGACCCTGCCCCGCCCGGCCCGCGCCTGGGGGATCCTCCAGGACAGCACCGTCGGCTACGGATACCGGCCGATGCGGGCCGCCGCCTGGCTCGGCGCACTGCTGCTCCTCGGCACCCTCGCCTTCGCCTTCCGGCACCCCGCCCCGCTCAAGGCGGGGGAGGCCCCCGAGTTCAACCCGCTCTTCTACACCCTGGACCTGATGCTGCCGATCATCGGCTTCGGCCAGGAGGGGGCCTTCGCCCCGACGGGCTGGCAACAGTGGCTGTCCTACCTGCTCATCGTCACCGGCTGGGTGCTGGCCACGACCACCGCCGCGGGCGTCAGCCGCTCCCTCCGCCCCTGAAGCCGGCGGACCGGGCCGTCGACCCCGGCCGGAACGACACCGGGCCCCCGCCCGCGCCCCGGACGGAACCGGAAACGGGGGAGGGGGCCCGGGGAGGACGCGGGGCGGCGGCCGGTCAGGCGGCCTTGGCCTTCGTGGCGTACATGTCCACGTACTCCTGCCCGGACAGCCGCATGACCTCGGCCATCACCGAGTCCGTGACCGCCCGCAGCACGTACCGGTCCCGGTCCATGCCCTCGTAGCGGGAGAACTCCATCGCCTCGCCGAAGCGGACGGTGACCCGGCCCGGCCGGGGCATCCCCTTGCCGCCGGGCTGCAGCTTGTCCGTACCGATCATCGCGAAGGGCACCACCGGCGCGCCCGTCATCAGCGTCAGCCTGGCGATGCCGGTCCGGCCCCGGTACAGGCGGCCGTCGGGGGAGCGGGTGCCCTCCGGGTAGATCCCGAAGATCTTGCCCTCCTCCAGGATCCGACGGCCGGTCATCAGGGCGGCGACCCCGCCGTTGGCCCCGTCCCGGTCCACCGGGATCATCCCGGCGCCGGTGAAGAACCACGCCATCAGACGGCCCTTGAGTCCCTTGCCGGTGACGTACTCGTCCTTGCCGATGAAGTGCACCGTCCGGTCGCACACCAGCGGCAGGATCATGGAGTCGATGAAGGTCAGGTGGTTTCCGGCCAGGATCACGGGCCCGTCCCCGGGGATGTTCTCCACGCCCTCGACCCGGGTGCGGAACATCATGCGCATGACCGGTCCGACAGTGGCCTTGATGAACGCGGTACGGAACAACGTGAGCCCTCCGGCGTCGTGAGCGGTGCCTGCACCCGGCGAGGCCGGTGCAGGTGAGGACGATACTCGCGGGTCGGCACCGCACGCACATCGGGTTCACGGAACGGATACGCGGTGTTGACGCGTGTTCGCGCCATGTTCCGGTCGGGATCGCGTGGACGTCAGCCACCGCTGCCTACCATCGCTGCGCCCACGGGCTCGCGCCCGGCCGGAGACCCCGGCCCTCGCGGACCGCGGCGGCCGGGGGGTCCGGCCGATGGCCTACACGACGGAGTGCACACGATGACACAGGGCGGCACGGCGCGACGGAGCGTACTGGGCGCGGCAGCGGTGCTGGCGGCGGGCGGGGTCGCGGCGGGCCCGGGGGCGGCGCCGGCCGCCGCCGCCCCGACCGGCGGGGCGGCCCGGCCGGGCGGCGGCCGGCGGTACCCGGGACTGCCGGTCCCCACCGTCATCGGGCACCGCGGGGCCAGCGGCTACCGGCCGGAGCACACCCTCGGCTCGTACCAGCTGGCGCTGGACCTGGGGGCGCACGTGATCGAGCAGGACCTCGTGCCCACCAAGGACGGCCATCTGGTGTGCCGGCACGAGAACGAGATCGGCGGCACCACCGACGTCGCCGACCGCCCCGAGTTCGCCGGGCGGCGCACCACCAAGTCCGTGGACGGGGTGTCCGTGACGGGCTGGTTCACCGAGGACTTCACGCTGGCCGAGCTGAAGACCCTGCGGGCCAAGGAGCGGATCCCGGCGGTCCGGCAGCGCAACACCCTGTACGACGGCCGCTGGGCCGTGCCGACCTTCGAGGAGGTGCTGCGCTGGGCCCGCCGCGAGGGGCGCCGCCGCGGCCGGGAGGTCTGGCTGCACGTGGAGACCAAGCACCCCACCTACTTCCGGGGTCTGGGGCTGCCCCTGGAGGAGCCGCTGGCCCGGCTGCTGCGCCGGTACGGACGCGACGGCCGGGACGCCCCCGTCTTCCTCCAGTCCTTCGAGCCGTCGAGCGTCCAGCGGCTGGCCCGCCTGGTGGACGCCCCGAAGGTGGTCCTGCTGGGCGCGGCGAACACCCGCCCCTGGGACTTCACGGTGGCCGGGGACCCGCGCACGGTGGCCGACCTGATCACCCCGGCCGGGTTGCGCCGGCTCGCCGGGTTCGCCCAGGGCATCGGCCCCACCCTGGACCTGGTCATCCCCCGGGACGCGGCCGGCCGGCTGACCTCGCCGACCACCCTGGTCGCGGACGCCCACGCGTGCGGGCTGCTGCTGCACCCCTACACCGCGCGCAACGAGAACTCCTTCCTGCCCGCCGAGTTCCGCAAGGGCACCGATCCGGCCGCCTACGGGGACGCCTTCGGGGCCCTCTCCGCCTACCTGCGCACCGGCATCGACGGCATCTTCACCGACCAGCCGGACACCGGCCTGCTCGCCGCCGCGGAGATCGCCGGGCGGTGAGCGCACCCGACCGGAGGCGGGCGAACCTCCGGAACCACCCGTACGGGTGGGCCGCGGCCGTCCGGGAAACCGGGCGGCCGCGGCCGCGCGTCAGGGCCGGCATGGACGTGATGAGCGAACTGGGGCCGCTGTTGTCCGCGGAGGCGGCGGCCGAGGCGCCCGCCGCCGGAGTGGACGCCGCCGATCTGGAACAGGCCGTCTGGGTCCGGCTGCTGGAGCGGGGCCCGGCCGCGGGCCGCCCCGCCGAACCGGCCCGCTGGCTGCGCCGGGCGGTCCGCGCCGAGGCCCGCGACGCCCGCCGCCGGGCCCTGCGGGAGGTCCCCTACACCAGCGGGCGGAACCCCGAGCCCGCCCCGGACGGGTCCCGCGGCGGACCGGAAGGCGTCGCGCTGGAGCGGGAGGACCGGCGGTCCCTCCGTTCGGCGGTCGCCCGACTGCCCGGACGCTGCCCGGAGCTCCTCCAGGCACTTCTGTCGCCCCGGGACCTCACCTACCGTGAAATCGCAGGAGAGTTGGGTATCTCACAAGGAAGTTTGGGGCCCGTCCGTTCCCGATGCCTGGGATGTCTGCGCAGAATGCTCGCGGCAGAGGTTGCCGCTCCTGAACTGCGGGGAAAGGAGCGGTAGACCGACGGGCTACCAGGTGAGCGGGAGGCATGCGCACATGGGCATGAGCGTGACCATCTCTGCGGCGGAAGCGGAAGACGCCGAGCAGATCTTCAGACTCCAGTACCTCTGCTTCCAGAGCGAGGCGGAGCTCTACGGCAACTACCGCATCGAGCCCCTGGTGCAGTCCCTGGACTCGGTCCGCTCCGAACTGGAGACGGACTGTGTGCTGGTGGCCCGGCTGGGCGACGAGGTGGTCGGCGCGGTGCGCGGCACCCTCGACGCCGACGGCACCGCCCTGATCGGCAAGCTGTGCGTGCACCCCCGCATCCAGGGCCACGGCCTCGGCGCCCGGCTGCTGCGCGCGGTCGAGGAGACCCTCGCCGGCCGCGGCGGCACCGCCCGCTTCCAGCTGTTCACCGGGGAGCGCAGCGAGAGCAACCTCCGCCTGTACCGCAAGGCCGGGTACGCCCGGATCGGGGACCGCACCGGCGCCGACGGCGTCCGCGTGATCGTCCTGGAGAAGGAAGCGACCTCCTACGTGGTCAGCGCCTGACCCCCGTCACCGCTCCCGTACGCGCCGGTGCCCGGCTCCACGCCCCGCAGGACGGGCGGAGCCGGGCACCGGCGCGTACGGGAGCGGGGCGCCGTCAGCGGCGGGTCCGCAGCCACACCATCCCGGTGACCGGCAGGATCACGGGGATGAAGAGGTAGCCCATCCCGAAGTCGGACCAGACGGTGGCGTCGGGGAAGGACTCCGGCCGGATCAGCGTCCAGATCCCGACCACGAGCACCCCGGCCAGCTCGGCGGCGCAGCAGAAGAACGCGGCCCGGCGGGCCCTCTCCCCGCCCCGCACCAGCGAGTAGGTGATGAAGGCGTACACCAGCGCGGCCAGGGCCGACAGGGAGTACGCCAGCGGGGCCCGGTCGAACTCGGTGGAGATCTGGTAGATCGACCGCGACAGCGCGCCGACCACCATGACCCCGTACAGCCAGACCAGCAGCAGCCCGGGCCCGGAGACCAGGCGCCGCTTCGGTCCGTCGGCGGTGCCCTCGGCGGTGGTGGTGGTCTCAGGCACTGACGCCTCCCCAGATGTCGTACAGCCGGACCTGGAGCACGGCGAGGACGAACCCGCCGGCCGCCACGGTCACCGAACCCCACTTGGTGCGCTCGCTCAGGGACAGCAGCCCGGCCGCGGGCACGGCGCACAGCGCCCCGATGAGGTAGGCGACGAAGATGACGCCGCCCTCGTGCGGCTTGTCGCCCTGGGCGAGCCGGACCACGCCCACCACCAGCTGGACCAGGGCCAGCAGGGTGACCACGGCCATCCCGATGAAATGCCAGTCCTTCGTCGGCTGGTCGCGGAAGGCCGCGTACCCGCACCACGCGGCGAGGGCGAGCGCGGCCACGGCCGTGGCGACGGTCAGGGCGTCAATCATGGTGCGAGGGTATTACGGGCCCAAAGACCCGATGCGCGCAGCCCCGCGCACGGGCTTTCCTGGAAGGCATGACCTCCACGCCCCGCTCCTCCGCCTCCCACGAGTCCGCCGCGCCCGCCCCCGGCGCCCTGTCCGCCGACGCCCTCCTCTTCGACAACGACGGGACGCTCGTCTCCTCCATGGAGTCGGTGCACCGGTGCTGGACCCGCTGGGCGCAGGAGCACGGCATCACCGCGGAGGAGTTCGCCCGCGTGGAGCTGCACGGCCGGCCCGCCGCGGAGATCGTCGCGGACCTGCTGCCCGCGGAGCGGGTGCCGGAGGCCCTGGCCCGGGTCGAGGCCCTGGAACTGGCGGACGTGGCGGGCGGGGTCACCGTGCTGCCGGGGACGGCCGAGCTGCTGGCGGGGCTGCCCGCGGACGGCTGGGCGGTGGTGACCTCGGCGACCCGGCCGCTGGCCGAGGCCCGGCTGCGCGAGGCCGGCATCCGGCCGCCGGTGCTGGTCACGGCGGAGGACATCACCCGGGGCAAGCCCGACCCGGAGCCCTTCCTGCTGGCCGCGCGCCTGCTCGGGGCCGACCCGGCCCGCTGCGTGGTGTTCGAGGACGCCCCGGCGGGTCTCACGGCCGGTCGGGCGGCCGGTATGCGGACCGTGGCCTTGACCACAACGCACCCCGCCGCGGAGCTGTCCGCGGACCGTGTCGTGCGGGACCTCTCGGCGGTGTCCGTGCAGGTCACAGCCGGTGGTCTGGAGGTCGGGACAGCCCCTTCGGAGTGACCGGTGTTGTCCGGTATGCGGCCGGAATCCGTCCGCATACCGGACAGCATTGATCGGTGCGGCGGACGGTCTGCTTTACTGGGCCCATGACCACGACGAGCAGCCGCACCCTTGCGACCGAGGCGATGATGACGCCCGGTGCTCGTTGTATGTGTCGAATGTGCGCCTTCTGAGGGCCCCCTCCCCGCGCCTCGCGCCCCGAAGCGAGACCCGCGAGCCTGTCCGTTCCGCCGGATCTGCTCCTGCCCCACGCCTGCGCTGACCGCGTCGTTTCCTCCCGGTTCAGCCCGTATCGCGTCCCCAGATGATTGCCCCGTGCCCGGCACCGCACGCCGCGCACTCGACAGCGACGGAATTCCCTGTGATCACCACATCGGGCCTCACGAAGGTCTACCAGTCCCGTGGCCGCGAGGTCACCGCCCTGGACGGCGTCGATCTGCACGTCCGTGAGGGAGAGGTCTTCGGCGTCATCGGCCAGAGCGGCGCCGGCAAGTCCTCGCTGATCCGCTGCGTCAACCTGCTGGAACGCCCCACCTCCGGCACCGTCACCGTGGACGGGGTGGACCTCACCGCCCTCGCCGGCGGCGGCCGCCGCGCCTCCAAGGGGCTCCGACAGGCCCGCAGCCACATCGGCATGGTCTTCCAGCACTTCAACCTGCTGTCCTCGCGCACCGTGCAGGGCAACGTGGAGCTGCCCCTGGAGATCCTCGGGATCTCCGGCCGCGAGCGCTCCCGCAAGGCCCTGGAACTCCTCGACCTGGTCGGCCTCGTCGACAAGGCCAAGGCCTACCCCGCCCAGCTCTCCGGCGGCCAGAAGCAGCGCGTCGGCATCGCCCGCGCCCTGGCCGGCGACCCCAAGGTGCTGCTCTCCGACGAGGCCACCAGCGCCCTGGACCCCGAGACCACCCGCTCCGTCCTCCAGCTGCTGCGCGACCTCAACCGCCGGCTCGGCCTCACGGTCCTGCTCATCACGCACGAGATGGACGTGGTCAAGAGCATCTGCGACTCCGCCGCCCTGATGCAGAAGGGTCGGATCACGGAGACCGGAACCGTCGAGGAACTGCTGGCCACCCCCGGCTCCGCCCTGGCCGCCGAGCTCTTCCCGCTCAGCGGCAGCGCGGGCGGCCCGGACCGCACCGTGGTCGACGTCACCTTCCACGGCGACGCCGCCACCCAGCCGGTGATCTCCCAGCTGTCCCGCACGTACAACATCGACATCTCGATCCTCGGCGCCGCCATGGACACCGTCGGCGGCCGCCAGGTCGGCCGGATGCGGATCGAGCTCCCCGGCCGCTACGAGGAGAACGTGGTCCCGGTCGGCTTCCTGCGCGAGCAGGGCCTCCAGGTGGACGTCGTGGACGCCGATCCGGCCGACCCCGACGCCGAACTCGCCGAGCTGACCAAGGAAGGTGCCAAGTGACCTGGTCCGAGATGCAGCCCCTGCTCACCCAGGGCACGTACGACACCCTCTACATGGTCCTGTGGGCCGGCCTCATCACGGTGATCGGCGGCATCCCGCTGGGCGTCCTGCTGGTCCTCACCGACAAGGGCGGCCTGCTGCAGAATCGTCCCTTCAACAAGGTGCTGGGCGTGGTCGTCAACACTGGCCGCTCCCTCCCCTTCATCATCCTGCTGATCTGGGTGGTCCCCGTGACCAAATGGGTCATCGGAGTGGTGACCGGCACCGCCACCTACATCGGCCCCACGGCCATGATCGTCCCGCTCTCCATCGGCGCCATCCCCTTCTTCGCCCGCCTGGTCGAGACCTCGGTCCGCGAAGTGGACGGCGGCCTGGTCGAAGCGGCCGAGTCCATGGGCGGCGGCATCCCCACGATCGTCGGCAAGGTCCTGCTCCCGCAGGCCCTGCCCTCCCTGGTCGCGGGCCTGACCACCACCGTCATCGCCCTCATCGGCTACTCGGCCCTGGCCGGCGCCGTCGGCGGCGACGGCCTCGGAAGCCTCGCCATCACCTACGGCTACCAGCGCTTCGAGGGCGGCTTCATGCTCGCCACCGTGGTGATCCTCATCGTGATCGTCACCGCCGTCCAGCTGATCGGCGACGGCGCGGTGCGCCTGCTGGGCCGCCGCGGCCGGGCAGCCTGACCCCACCGACTTCCCTCCCCCACAGCCCGCACTTGTTGTGCTCGGGCGACATCCGCACCACCAAGAAAGAGGCACTCTTCGTGCGCAAGAACATCAAGCTGACCGCCGTCGTCGCCGCCTCCGCGGCCCTCGCCCTCGGCCTCACCGCCTGCGGCAGCTCCTCGGACCCCGGCGCGAAGAAGGCCGACGGCACCGCCGCCGCCGACGCCCCGCTGATCGTCGCGGCCTCCCCGACCCCGCACGCCGACATCCTGAAGTTCGTCAAGGACAACCTGGCGGCCAAGGCCGGTCTGAACCTCCAGGTCAAGGAGTTCACCGACTACGTCCTGCCCAACAAGGCCACCCAGGACGGCGCGGTCGGCGCCAACTACTTCCAGCACAAGCCCTACCTGGACGACTTCAACGCCAAGAACGGCACCGACATCGTCCCGGTCGTCAACGTGCACCTGGAGCCCCTCGGCCTGTACTCCAGCAAGGCCAAGAAGCTCACCGACATCACGTCCGGCCAGACCATCGCGGTCCCCAACGACAACACCAACGAGGGCCGCGCCCTCCAGCTCCTCGCCGAGAACGGCCTCATCAAGCTGAAGGACGGCGTGGGCACCACCGCCAAGCTGTCCGACATCACCGACGCCAAGGGCCTGAAGTTCAAGGAGCTGGAGGCCGCCACCCTGCCCCGCGCCCTCGGCGAGGTCGACGCCGCCGTCATCAACGGCAACTACGCCCTGGAGGCCGACCTCAAGCCGGCCGAGGACGCGCTCGCCCAGGAGAAGGCCGAGGGCAACCCCTACGCCAACTTCCTGGCCGTCAAGCGCGGCAACGAGAACGACCCGCGCGTGAAGAAGCTCGCCGAGCTCCTGAACAGCCCCGAGGTCAAGAAGTTCATCGAGGACAAGTACGACGGCTCGGTCATCCCGGCCTTCGGCAAGCCCGCCGCCTGATCCACGGCACCCCGTCCGGCCCGGCCACCCGCCGGACCGGAACCCGGAGGCCCCGCGTCCCGTCAGGGACCGGGGCCTCCGCCCGTCCGGAGCCCCCGCACCCGGCCATGCGCGGGTCCCCGCCGATGCTGCATGCTGTCCGTCCAGGGGCATCGGTCCGCCCCCAACGGCCTTCAGGCATGGAGCTGCGCATGACTACCACCTTCCCGGACGTCTCCATCAGCACGGACCGGCTGGTGCTGCGCCCCTTCGAAGAGCCCGACGTCATCGCCCTCGCCGAGATGATGAACGACGAACTCGTCACCGCCTGGACCTCCGTACCCCACCCGTACACCCTCGCCGACGCCCGCGCCTGGGCCCTCCACCAGGCCCCCGCCGAACGCGCCGAGGGCCGCGGCATCGTGTTCGCCGTCACCGAGTTCCTGACGCAGCGTCTGGTCGGCGTGGTCCACCTGCGCAACACCGACTGGCGCTGCCGCACCGCCGAAGCCGGCTACGTCACCGCCCCCTGGGCCCGCGGCGAGGGCTACGCCGGCGAATCCCTCCTCGCCGTCGCCCAATGGCTCTTCCGCGACCAGGGCTTCGAACGCATCGAACTGCGCACCGCCGCCGACAACACCGCCTCCCAGCAGGTCGCGCAGAAGATCGGCTGCATCAGCGAAGGGGTCCTGCGCAACGCCTGGATAGCGCGGACGCAGACCCCCGACGGCGGCTGGACCGAGACCCGCACCGACCTGATCGTGTGGAGCCTGCTCCCCGAGGACCTCGACGGCCTGGACGGGCTGGACGGACAGCTCGCCGAGATCGGCTACGGCGGCTACGCCGACTGGAACTGACGCACCGCCACGGACCTCCCCGGCCGCCGCGGAAACGCTTCGCCGGTCCCGCCGGGGAACGCTTCGCCGGTCCCGCCCCGCACCCCGCTCCCGGATCCTCCGCGGGCAGGATCCGGGTCGTCACGGGCGGCACCCGATCGGTGGGCGGATCGGTGGGCCCCACCGGTGCCGACCACCGGCCCCGACCATCGACGCCCCCGCGGCCCGTCCCCGGACCCCGCCGGAACCCGCAGGTCCGGACCACACCCCGCCGCACCCGGTACGCTCACCCGTGTCCGCGCATCCACGGGCACCCCCGTACTGCCGGCCCCGACCCCCAGGAGACCGACGAGATGGCCGACCGGGTCACGGTGATCGGCTGGGACGGCTCGCCCCTGACCTCGGCCGCCCGCTCCGCGCTCTCCGCCGCCACCCTGGTCGCCGGAGCCGCCCACCACCTCGAACTCGCCGAGATCCCCGACGCCGCCGAACGCGTCCGCCTGGGCAGCCTCGGCCTGGCCGCCGGACGCATCGCCGCCCACCGGGGCACCGCCGTGGTCCTCGCCGACGGCGACCCCGGCTTCTTCGGCGTGGTCCGCACCCTCCGCGCCCCCGAACACGGCCTGGAAGTCGAGGTGGTCCCCGCCGTCTCCGCCGTCGCCGCCGCCTTCGCCCGCGCCGGCATGCCCTGGGACGACGCCCGCGTGGTCGTCGCCCACCGCCGCACCCTGCGCCGCGCCGTCAACGTCTGCCGCGCCCACCCCAAGGTCGCCGTCCTCACCTCCCCGGGCGCCGGACCCGCCGAACTCGCCCTGCTCCTCGACGGGGTCCACCGCACCTTCGTCATCTGCGAGGAACTGGGCACCGCCCGCGAACAGGTCACCGTCCTCACCTCCGACAAGGCCGCCGACCACACCTGGCGCGACCCCAACGTCGTCATCGTCATCGGCGGCGCGGGCAACGTCGGCCCCGCCCCCGACGGCGCCGACGGCGGCTGGCTCGCGGGCAGCCCCGCCGCCCCCGCCCCCCGCGGGTGGGCCCGCCCCGACCCCACCGCACCGCGGCCCGCCACCGAAGGGGAGGGCGCCCCGCTGCGCGCCGCCCAACTGGCCCGGCTCGGCCCCCGCCCCGGCGACCTCGTCTGGGACATCGGCACCGGCGGCGGCGCCTTCGCCGTGGACGCCGCCGCCTTCGGCGCGGCCGTCATCGCCATCGACGCCGACCCGGAGGCGTGCACCCGGGTCACCGCCCTCGCCCGGCAGCGCGGCCTCCCGCTCCAGACCGTCCACGGCCGCGCCCCGCACGTCCTGGAGAGCCTTCCCGAACCGGACGTCGTGCGGATCGGCGGGGGAGGGGCCGAGGTCGCCACGGCCTGCGCCGACCGCCGCCCCGAACGGATCGTCGCCCACGCCTCCACCCGCGACGAGGCCGAAGCCCTCGGACGGGCCCTCACCGACGGCGGGTACGCCCTCGAATGCGCCCTGCTCCAGTCCGTGGACCTCGATCCGGAGGGCTGGCGGGAGCGCGAACGCTCCGTGGTCTTCCTGCTGTCCGCCGAGCGTCTCGAACGCGCCCCCCGGACCTGACCGTCCGCCCCGGGAGGTAGGCTGGCGGATTGTCGTACTTTCCGTGATCCCGTGGTGACGAGTCCAGGGGCGTCCGGACCGGAAGCGCCCGCCGACCGGGCACCTTCCGCGGTGCGGCGGGACCGGAGGACGCGCGACGTGGCGCAGTCCACAGTGGGCCGTGACGGTTCTGGCCGTCCCGGCCGCGAACGGGCGCGACAATGCTTGTTGTCGGCGGGCGTTCGTGCCGCGCGGCGCACACGCTCGTTCTGGATGAGGGGCGCTGGGTGTGCCGCTTGCGGTCGCCCGGCGAGCTGTTAGAAGACGCACGACCGATGGGCGAGGGGTACGCATGACTGACACCGGCCAGGTTCCGGAGGGTCTCCCGGAGAACGCGGGCTTGGTGGATCAGCCGGGCATCCCCGTGCCGCCGGCCTACACCTACCTCGATCCGGCGGACCCCGCCGGCACCGTGGACGTCCACGAGGACGAGGACCTGCTGCTCATGCCGAGTGCGCAGGGCTCCTGGAGCGATCCGCAGCTGGTGCCGCCCACGCCCTTCCCGCAGGACCTCGCCGCCCAGGAGTACGCGGCCTACCAGGAGTTCACCCAGGACTCCGGCGCCCACGAGGCCGGCGGCCGCGACTCCGGAGCCGTGGACTTCGGTGGCGTGCGCCTGCCGGGGGCCGTCCCCGGCGCCCCCGTCACCCCGGCCCGCCGCCCCCTGCACATGGGCCCGCCCACGCCGGAGACCGGCGGACTGGTCCGCTCCCTGGCCGACCGCGGCCCCGCCGTGGCCCCCGCCGGTCCCGTACCGCTCCACCAGGCCGTCCCCACCGGCCCCGAATACCTGGACGCCCCCGGAGCCGAGGGCGTCCTGCCCGGTCCGCAGCTGGGCGAGATCCCGCCGCAGGCCGGCGCCCCCTGGGGCGCGGAGCCGGTCCCGGCCGCCCCGCAGCCCCCGGTCGCGGAGGCGCCCGCGGAGGCGGTGGCCGCACCGGCCCCGGTCGTGGTCGAGGCGCCGACGGTCCCGGCGCCCGCCGAGGCGCCCGCAGAAACGGTCGCCCCCGAAGCGGTCGTGACGGAAGCGGTCGTCGCGGAAGCCGTCCCGGCGGAAGCGGTCGCGGACGCGGTCGTGACGGAGGCCGGCGCCCCCGAAGCGCTCGCGGACGAGCCCGCCGTCCTGCCCGAGGCCCCGTCCGGGCCGGCGGCTCCGGTGGACGTCGCCGCGCAGCCCACCGACACCGTGCCGGCCGCCGCCCCCGAACAGGAGCCGGTCGCCGCGACCGTCGTGGCTTCCGAGCCTGTGGCCGAGGCCCCGTCCGTCGAGGCACCCGAAGCGGTCCCCGGCCCGCCGGTCGAAGCCCCCGAGGCCCCCCTCGCCGAGGCCGCCCCGGCCGAGCGCCTCACGCCCGGCTCCCCCGAAGCCGCTGCGGCCCCCGAGGCCGTCGTGGTCGCCGAGCCGGTGGTCGTCGAGACGCCCGGACCGGTGGCGGACGAACCGGCCCGGGAAGCCGTCCCGGCCCCGGAGCCCGAGGCGGCCCCCGTCGTCGCCGTCGCCGTGGTGGAAGACGTGGAAGACGCCGATCCGACGCCCGAGGAGACCGCGCCCACCGCCCCGGCCGCCGTCGAGCCCGCCGTCGAGCCCGCGCCCGTCGTCGAGGCCCCCGAGGCCCCCGCCGAGGTCGAGCCGGCCGCCGAGCCGCTGCAGGTGGCCGAGCCCGTCCGGATCGCCGAGCCGATGGTGCCCGCCGAACCCTTCGACGGACCGGTCGCCGGTCCCGTGATGGTCGCCGAACCGCTGGCCCCCGCCGCCGACACGGTCCCCCCGCAGCCGCCGACCGCTCCGGCCGCCCCGGTCGAAGGGGCCCCGACCGCGCCCGTGGCGCAGGCCGCCCCCGTGGCGCAGGCCGAGCCCGTCGTCGAGCCCCTGACCGGGACCGAGCCGGCCGCCGTGACCGAGCCGGTTCCGGCCGCCGCCGAGCCGATCGCCGTGGACGCGGTGTCCGCGCCGGTCGCCGAGCCCGCCGCCGACCTGCCCGAGCAGGACACCGCCGCCCCCGCCGCCCCGGAGCCCGTGGCCGTACCGGTCGTCGCCGAGTCCGCCGAGTCCGTGGAGCCCGTCGCC
The DNA here is from genome assembly GCF_040302735.1 of Streptomyces sp. NPDC097619. Classification (NCBI taxonomy): domain Bacteria; kingdom Bacillati; phylum Actinomycetota; class Actinomycetes; order Kitasatosporales; family Streptomycetaceae; genus Streptomyces; species Streptomyces sp. NPDC097619. The sequence continues at coordinate 52,378 of NZ_JBEOSD010000044.1, forward strand.
GCGCCCGAGCAGCAGCCGGTCCCCGACGAGGGGCCCGCGCCCGCCGCCCCGGCCGCCGAGCAGGAGGCCGCCCCGGCCGCCGTGGACGGCGAGCCCGTCGCCCCGTCCGAGCCGGCCGCCGAGCCCGTCGCGGCCGCCACCGAGCTCCCTGTCGAGCCGTCCGGACCGGAGACCGCCGCCGAGGCGCCGCCGGTCGAGGACCCACGGGCCGACGGCCCCGCCGCGGAGGCCGCGCAGGTTCCGGAAGCCCCGGAGGAGACCGCGCCCGTCGCCCCCGTGGAGCAACGCCCCGCCGCCCCCGGCTACGACGACGCCGAGCGCGAGGCCGTGCTCCGCGTGATGCGCGAGCGCCGCGACATCCGCAACGGCTTCCGCACCGACCCGATCCCGCACGAGGTGCTGCTGCGGGTCCTTGAGGCGGCCCACACCGCCCCGAGCGTCGGCCACTCCCAGCCCTGGGACTTCGTGGTCATCCGCTCCGCCGAGACCCGCCGCACCATGCACGAACTGGCCACCCGCCAGCGCGAGGCGTACGCGAAGTCCCTCCCCAAGGGCCGGGCCAAGCAGTTCAAGGAACTGAAGATCGAGGCCATCCTCGACACCCCGGTCAACATCGTCGTCACCGCCGACCCCACCCGCGGCGGCCGGCACACCCTGGGCCGGCACACCCAGCCGCAGATGGCCCCGTACTCCTCCGCCCTCGCGGTCGAGAACCTGTGGCTCGCCGCCCGCGCCGAGGGCCTGGGCGTGGGCTGGGTCAGCTTCTTCGACGAGCGCGAGATGGTCCGTGCCCTCGGCCTGCCCGAGCACCTGGAGGTCGTCGCCTACCTCTGCGTCGGCTACGTCGACGAGTTCCCGGAGGAGCCCGAGCTGATGCAGGCGGGCTGGTCCAAGCGGCGCCCGCTGTCCTGGGTGGTCCACGAGGAGACGTACGGCCGCCGCGCCCTGCCCGGCGAGGAGCCCCACGACCTGCTCGCGGAGACCGTCGCCGGGATCCGCCCGCTCGACGCCAAGGCGCTCGGCGAGGCGTGGGAGCGGCAGAAGCGCATGACCAAGCCCGCGGGCGCCCTCGGCATGCTGGAGATCATCTCCGCGCAGCTGTCCGGCCTCTCCCGGGTCTGCCCGCCGCCGATCCCGGAGCCCGCCGCCGTCGCGATCTTCGCCGGGGACCACGGGGTGCACGCCCAGGGCGTCACCCCCTGGCCCCAGGAGGTCACCTCGCAGATGGTGGCCAACTTCCTGGGCGGCGGCGCGGTCTGCAACGCCTTCGCCAACCAGGTCGGCGCCGAGGTCTGCGTGATCGACGTGGGCGTCGCCGGCGAGCTGCCCGCGAGCACCGGCCTGCTGCCCCGCAAGGTGCGCCCCGGCACCGCCGACATGACCACCGGCCCGGCCATGACCCGGGACGAGGCCGTCGCCGCCATCGAGGTGGGCATCGAGACCGCCCGCGACCTGGTCGCGGCCGGCAACAAGGCCCTCCTCACCGGCGAGATGGGCATCGCGAACACCACCGTGTCCGCCGCCCTGATCTCGGTGTTCACCGACACCGACCCGGCCGAGGTCACCGGTCGCGGCACCGGCATCAACGACGAGACCCACGCCCACAAGGTCGAGGTCGTCCGGCGGGCCCTGGAGTTGCACCGTCCGGACCCGGCCGACCCGATCGGCGTCCTCGCGGCCGTCGGCGGCCTGGAGCACGCCGCGATGGTCGGCCTGGTCCTCGGCGGCGCCTCCCTGCGCACCCCCGTCGTCCTCGACGGCGTGAGCGCCGGGGCCGCAGCCCTGGTGGCCCGGGCCATCGCCCCCGAATCGCTGTCCGCCTGCATCGCCGGCCACCGCAGCGCCGAACCGGGCCACGTGGCCGCCCTGACCAAGCTGGGCCTGCGCCCCCTGGTCGACCTGGACCTCCGTCTCGGCGAGGGCACCGGCGCCCTGCTGGCCCTCCCGCTGGTCCAGAGCGCCGCCCGCGCCATGCACGAGGTCGCCACCTTCGACTCGGCCGGCGTCACCGAGAAGTAGTACCGGGACGTCGGTCGGGGTCGGGACCAGGCCGGACCCGACTACCTGGGCACGCCCGGGGCCCCCGGAAAGCTGGCGGCGAACCTGCGCGACGCCGCCGTGTTCCTGAA
>NZ_JBEOSD010000045.1:0-52256 GCF_040302735.1 Streptomyces sp. NPDC097619
CATCGCCGAGGGCCTGGTGGACGAACTGCGCCTGATCACCATGCCGGTGCTGCTCGGCGGCGGTAAGTCGATCTTCCCGGCGGAGGGCGGGAAGCCGAGGGGCCGGCGGCCGTGCGCGCGGACCGTCGGCGGGCGGAGCGGGTCGGGGCGAGGGGCCGCCGGGGCGCGGCGCGGGCGCACGTGTCTTGACTTCACATGATCCCCCGAACACCTTGGCCGGCACCGCACTTCCGCCTCCGCATCAGGCTGCGCCCGCCGCCGATCCCCCTCGCCCCGCTGGAGCCCGCCCATGTCCTCAAGCGCCGCGTCCTCCTCCCGCCCGTCCCGCTCCCCCGCCGCCCCCTCCCGTCGCTCCGTGCTCGCCGGCGCCGGGGCGGGGGTGTTGGCCGCCGGACTGCCCTCGACCGCGGGGGCGGCGGAGGGGCCGCCGCTCGGCGAGTACGACGTGGTCGTGGTCGGTGCCGGGGCGGCCGGGATGACGGCCGCCCTGACCGCCGCCCAGCGGGGGTTGAGCTGTCTGGTGGTGGAGAAGGCGCCCACCTTCGGCGGTTCGGCGGCGCGTTCGGGCGCCGGCATCTGGCTGCCGAACAACAGCGTGATCCTGGCCGCGGGGGTCCCCGACACCCCCGCGAAGGCGGAGCAGTACCTGGCGGCCGTGGTGGGCGCGGAGGTGCCGGCCGCCCGACAGCGCGCCTTCCTGGCACAGGGGCCGCGGATGCTGGACTTCGTGATGGCGAACAGCCCGCTGAGGTTCCGTCACATGCCGGGCTACAGCGACTACTACCCCGATCTGCCGGGCGGGCTGGCGGGCGGCCGGTCCATCGAGCCCGACCAACTCGACGGCAACGTCCTCGGCGCCGAACTGGCCCGGCTGAACCCGGCGTACATGCCGGTCCCGGCGGGGATGGTCGTGTTCAGCCAGGACTACAAGTGGCTCACCCTGGCCGCGGTCAACGCCCGTGGCGCGGCGGTCTCCGCGGAGTGCCTGGCGCGCGGCGCCAAGGCGGCCCTGCGCGGGGAGAAGCCGCTCACGATGGGTCAGGCCCTGGCGGCGGGGCTGCGGGCCGGGCTCCAGCGGGCCGGGGTCCCGGTGTGGTTGGAGACACCGTTGGTGGACCTGGTTCAGGAGGGTGGCGCGGTCACCGGGGTGGTGGTGGAGCGGGGCGGGGCACGGGGGGTGGTGCGGGCCCGCAAGGGGGTGGTCGTCGGCTCGGGCGGTTTCGAGCACAGCGCTGAGATGCGGGCCCAGTACCAGCAGCAGCCGATCGGCACCCAGTGGTCGGTGGGCGCGAAGGAGAACACCGGTGACGGCATCCGGGCCGGTCGGCGGGCAGGGGCGGCGCTGGCGCTGATGGAGGACGCCTGGTGGGGGCCGACGATCCCGCTGCCCGGGGAGCCGTACTTCTGCCTGGCGGAGCGGACCCTGCCGGGCGGGCTGGTCGTGAACGGGGCGGGGGCCCGGTTCGTCAACGAGGCCGCCCCGTACAGCGACGTGGTGCACGTGATGTACGAGAAGGACCGGGGGGCGCCGGGTTCGCACATTCCCGCCTGGCTGGTCGTGGACCAGAACTACCGGAACCGGTACCTGTTCAAGGACGTGCTGCCGACCTTCGTGTTCCCGGACGCGTGGTACGCCTCGGGGGCGGTGAAGAAGTCCTGGAGCTGGGACGGGCTGGCGGGGCAGATCGGGGTGCCGGCGGCGGCGCTGCGGGCCACCCTGAACCGCTTCAACGCGCAGGCGTGGCACGGCACCGACGCCGACTTCCGGCGGGGCGCCTCCGCGTACGACCACTACTACACGGACCCGGCGGTGGAGCCGAACTCCTGCCTGGCCCCGGTGTGGGTGCCGCCGTTCTACGCCTTCCGGATCGTCCCCGGTGACCTGGGGACCAAGGGCGGGATCGTGACGGACGAGCGGGCCCGGGCCCTGCGGCCCGACGGCACGGTGATCCCGGGGCTGTACGCGGCGGGGAACGCCAGTGCGGCGGTGATGGGGCACAGCTACGCGGGGGCGGGTTCCACGATCGGGCCCGCGATGACCTTCGGGTACATCGCGGCGAACGATCTGGCCGCGGCCTGAGCGGGGGCCCGAAGGGGCCAGGGGGGCGCCCCCCGGGGCCCGGGTTCAGCCCTGCTGGAAGAGCTCGGCGGGGAGCGGCTTCAGGAGGGCGTACAGGTCGTCGCTGATGGGGCGGTCCCAGCTGGCGATGGTGACGAGGACGTTGTCGCTGCGGTCGAACTGCACGCAGGAGATCCGGGTCTCCGACAGCTTGATCTTGCGGACGATGAGGAGGTTGTCGCCCTGCATGACGGGGCAGTCCTCGATGCCGGTGACCTCGATCTCCTCGTCGTTCTCGAGGGCGTCGAGGAGCTGGGCCACCTCGAAGGGGACCTGCTTGTCGTCGAGCTCGCGGGCCGGGGAGCCCTCGGGGAGGTTGCCGATGATCATCGCGGGGCCGCGACCACCGAAGAGGTCGTAGCGGAGGAACACGCCCTGGCAGCTGCCGTCGGGGGCGGGGAGCAGACCCGCTCCGAGGTTGCCCGGCCAGTCACCCGGGTCCATGGCGAGGACGTCGAAGTCCGGCCCGGCGGGGGTGGCGGCGCTGCGGCGGCGGAGGAAGGACATGCCGCCATGGTACGTCCCCCGGCCCGGTTCCCGGCCCTCGGGGCGGGGCGCCCGCCGGGTGGGCGGGCCGGGTGGCGGAGGGGCGGGGGCGGGTGCACAATGCGGCGCGCGCCGCACGGGGCCCGCTCCCCCGCCCCCGGCCCCGCCCCCCTCGCGTGCTGGGCGCCCCCGAGGGCCCGGCCGGGTCAGCCCCGGGCGGGCGGGAGGGCCTCGTGGAGCCCGGCCCGGCTGGTGCCGAGCTTGCGGTACACGGAGGACAGGAGCCGGGACACCTCGGTCTCGTCGGTGGAGAGGTCCGCGGCGACCTTGGCCCGCGGTTCGCCGCCCGCGATCAGTCGGGCGGCCCGTTCCTCCCGGGAGGTGAGCTCGACCCCGCCGTTGAGCGGGGTCCTGGGTCGTGCCCCGACCGCGGCGAGTGCGGCCCGGGCGGTGGCGGCGAGCCCGTCGGCGCCGCAGTCCAGGGCTCCTTCGAGGCCCTCGTGCAGGAGTTCCGGTACGTGCTGTTCGGCGCCGAGGGTGACCTGGGCGCAGGCGAGCTCGTACGCGGCGGGTGAGGCGGCGAGGTGTTCCATGGCCTCGGCCAGGCCCTCGCCGGTGACCTCGTGGGCGAGGCGGAGGGCCTGTCCGATGGCGGAGGAGGTGCCGAACTCGCGGGCCCGCCGGACGGCGTCCTCGGCGAGGAACCGGGCGCGCTCGGGGTTGCGGCCGGCCTCGGCGCGGGCGAGGTGGAGCTGCCAGGGGCACCAGGACGGGTTCCGCACGCCGCGGGCGCCGAGCCGTTTGCCGACGGCTTCGAGTTCCAGGATGGCGGCCTTGGTGTTGCCGCGGGCCAGGAGCAGTTCGGCGTACACGGTCTGCGAGTCGGGGAAGACCACGGCGGCCGGGTACGCCTCGCCGAACTGGTGCTCCGCGGCGAGGGCCCACGCCTCCTCGACGCGGCCGCGGGCGAGCAGCACTTCGATGAGGATGCTGACGGCGTACCAGTGCACGGGGGTGCGGGGTCCCACGCGGCCCGCGAGGCGGAGTCCGTCGCGGGCGTAGCCCTCGGCCTTGATGAGGTCGCCGCGGCGGTAGCGGATGTAGCCGAGGAGGCTGTAGGCGAAGGCCAGGTGGGCGCCGCGCCAGCCGCGCTTCTCGAACTCGGTGATCCCGGAGGCGAAAAGGGCCTCGGCCTCGCCGGGGCGGTCGGCGTACATGAAGGTGAGGGCGACGATCACGGGCAGTTCGAAGCCGCGCTCCTCCTGGGCCCAGCTGAGGTCGTCGCCGAGGGCGCGACGGGCGTAGCCGAGGACGGTCTCGACGGGTTCGCCGCGCAGGGTGGCGTCCCAGGCGCGCATGCCGATGATCCAGCGTTCGGTGAGGCCGTTGCCGGGGAGGGCGCCCGCGAGCTTGCGGAGCCGTCGGGACCGGGCCGGGGCTTCCGGTTCGTCGGTGCGGAAGGCGTCCCACATGAACTGGTCGGCCTGGAGGCGCAGCTTCGCGCGGGCGTCCTTGGTGCGCAGGATCTCCTGGCCGAGGACGGCGGAGGCGTCGTCGTGGCGGCTGCTGTGGGCGAGTACCTGGGCGAGTCGGGTGATGATCTTCTGGCGGAGGTCCGGGTCGCGGTCGAGGTGGGGGTCGGCGAGGGCGGACTTGAAGTGGTTGACGGTGTTGTGGGGTTCGGTGAGCAGGGAGGCGCAGCCGAGTTCGAAGAGGACCTCGGCGCGGTCCTCGTCGGCGGGCGGTTCGAGGAGGGCGCGGTAGAGCTGTTTCCGGGCGGCCTCGGGTGCGCCGAGGCGGATGTTCTCGGCGGCGGATTCGCGGAGGGTTTCGACGACCCAGGGGTCGTCCTCGCAGCCGACCTCCAGCAGGTGGCGGGCCGCGGCGGTGGCGCCGTGTCCGGCGTCGATGACGGCGCGGGCGGCGAGGCCGTGCATGGCCACGCGCATGCTGTCGCCGATGCTGCGGTACACGGCGGTGGCGATCAGCGGGTGGACGAAGTCGAGGCGGACCTCGCCGCGGTCGGAGGCGGTGGTGAGGATGTTGGCCTCGACGAGGCGTTCGGTGGCGTCGACGGCCTCTTCGGCGCCCAGGGGTGCCAGCCGGGCGGCGAGGCTGCGGGGCACGTCGGTGCCGAGGACGGCGCATGCTTCCGCCAGGCGGCGGGAGGAGGCGCCGAGGCTCTTGAGCCGGCCGAGGTAGTGGCCGCCCTGGTTGGCGGCGGCCATGTCGCGGAGCTGGGAGGTGCCGCTCTCGTCGAGGGCGAGCTTGCGGTCGGCGACCTTGGCGACGAGTTCCACGGTGTGGAAGGGGTTGCCTTCGGTGAGGGTCCACAGCTCTTGGCAGAAGACCTCGTCGGCCTCGTCCCCGACGGCCTCGCGGAGGAACTGGCGGACGGCCTTGGGCGTGAGCGGGCCGAGGTCGCGCGGGCGCTGGCCGGGACCGCCCGGTTCGCGGAAGGCGCGGGCGTGTTCGGGGAGTTCGTCGGGTCGGTAGGCGACCACGACGAGCAGGGGCAGCTGTTCGGCGCGGTGGACGAAGGAGGCCAGCCAGCTCAGGGACTCGTTGTCGGCCCAGTGGGCGTCGTCGAGGACGAGGACCACCGGGGCCTGGGTCATGACGAGGTGGGACAGGACCCAGTCGAGGCCGTCGCGCAGACCCTGGGGGTCGGGCGAGACGCCGACGGGCGGGCACAGGCCGAGGGCGGGGCCGACGATGTCGAACCAGCTGCCGAGGCTGCGGGTGAGTTCGTCGGCGGAGTGCGGGGACAGCAGCGGGTACATCAGCTGGCGGGCGACGCGGAAGGCGAGTCCGCGTTCCTGTTCGCCGCCGCGGGCGGACAGGACGGTGCAGTTCCGTTCGCGGGCCCGTCTGCGGATCTCGGCGAGGAGGGTGGTCTTGCCGAGACCGGCGCTGCCCGCGAAGGCGAGGACTCCTCCGCCGGGACCGGCTCCTGGACCGGTTTCGGTCAGTTCGGCCAGGGCCTCGTCCACCGCGGCCAGTTCGGCTTCGCGTTCGAGCAGGTTGCGCCGCTTCCTGAGCTGGCGTTCCGTCATCGCTGGTACCCCCAAGGGCGGTTCAGAGGGTTCAGCGTACGCCCGCGCGTACGCGGGTGTGGCCCGGTGTCCGGCTCTGATCGGATCTTTTCGGGTGGTCGCCCAGGGGGTGGCTCCGGGCGTCCGGGGGCGTGCTCCGGGCGCTTCCGCGGGCGGGCGGCGGGCGCCGTCCGGAGGGGTCCGGGGCGGCTCCGCCGCTCACCCGTTCGGACCGGGGCGGCGGTGGCCGGGGAGTACGAGGTGATACGGCCTGTTCCGCGCGGCCGGAACTCGACGGGAAAGGGTGCATCCGGATCCGCGCCGGAGCGGAACGCGCGACTGTGGCGGGTGCCCGGCCCGCCCCGGCGGGCCGGGGCGGTGCCGTGGCGGACCCGCGGCGCCGGGCTCGGCCGGTGGGGGTCGGCCGGGCGGGGGCAGCCGGTGGGGGACAGCCGGTGGGGGGGTCAGCCGGTGGGGGGTTCGCTGCCGACCAACCACATCGCGAAGAACTGGGCGCCGCCCCCGTAGGCGTGCCCGAGGGCGCGGCGGGCCCCGGGCACCTGGTGTTCCCCGGCCCGGCCGCTGACCTGGAGGGCGGCCTCGGCGAACCGGATCATGCCGGAGGCGCCGATGGGGTTGGTGGAGAGCACCCCGCCGGAGGGGTTCACGGGGAGGTCGCCGTCGAGTTCGGTGACGCCCGCCTCGGTGAGCTTCCAGCCCTCGCCCTCCTCGGCGAAGCCGAGGTTCTCCAGCCACATGGGCTCGTACCAGGAGAAGGGCACGTACATCTCCACCGCGTCGATCTCGCGCCGCGGGTCGGTGATCCCGGCCTGCCGGTACACGTCCGCCGCGCAGTCCTTGCCGGCCTGGGGGGAGACGAAGTCCTTGCCCGCGAAGAGGGTGGGCTCGCTGCGCATGGCGCCGCCGTGCAGCCAGGCGGGCGGGTGCGGGGCGCGGGCGGCCCCGGCGCGGTCGGTGAGGACCATCGCGCAGGCGCCGTCGGAGGAGGGGCAGGTCTCCGAGTAGCGGATGGGGTCCCACAGCATCGGGGAGGACTGCACCTTCTCCAGGGTGATGTCGTGCTCGTGGAGGTGGGCGTAGGGGTTCTTGAGGGCGTTGCGACGGTCCTTGTAGGCGACGAGGGAGCCCACGGAGTCGGGGGCTCCGGTGCGGCGCATGTAGGCGCGGACGTGGGGGGCGAAGAAGCCGCCCGCGCCGGCGAGCAGGGGCTGCTGGAAGGGGACGGGCAGGGACAGCCCCCACATGGCGTTGGACTCGGACTGCTTCTCGAAGGCCAGGGTGAGGACGGTGCGGTGGACGCGGGCGGCCACCAGGTTGGCGGCGACGAGGGCGGTGGAGCCGCCGACGGATCCGGCGGTGTGGACGCGGAGCATGGGTTTGCCGACGGCGCCGAGGGCGTCGGCGAGGTAGAGCTCCGGCATCATGACGCCCTCGAAGAAGTCGGGGGCCTTGCCGATGACGACGGCGTCGACGTCGGGCCAGTCGAGGCCGGCGTCGTCGAGGGCGCGGCGGGCGGCCTCGCGGACGAGTCCGGCGATGGACACGTCGTGACGGGCGGCCACGTGTTTGGTCTGGCCGATCCCGGTGACGGCCACGGGCTCCTTGGTCATGCGGGGGTGTCCCCTTCCAGGACGGCGACCAGGTTCTGCTGGAGGCAGGGTCCGGACGTGGCGTGGGCGAGGGCGCGGTCGGATGCGCCGCGGTGGATGCGGGCGGCGGCCTCGCCGATGCGGATGAGGCCGGCGGCCATCATGGGGTTGGCGGCGAGGGGGCCGCCGGAGGGGTTGACGCGGACGGTGTCGTCCAGGCCCAGGGCCCTGCGGAGGACGACCTCCTGGGAGGTGAAGGGGGCGTGCAGTTCGGCGGTGTCCAGGGGCCGGTCGAAGGCTCCGGCCCGGTCGGCGGCGGTGCGGGTGGAGACGGAGTCGGTGAGGTCGCGCAGGCCGGGGCCGTGGGCCTCGATGCGGTGGTCGATGCCGGTGATCCAGGCGGGGCGGGCGCAGAGCCGGCGGGCGGTGTCGCCGGTGGCGAGGATGACGGCGGCGGCGCCGTCGCCGATGGGCGGGCAGTCGCCGGTGCGCAGCGGGCCGGCCTCCTGGCGGCCCTGCGGGCGGGGGCCGCGGAGCTGGGCGTGCGGGTTGTCGGCGGCGTCGGTGCGGCTGCGGGTGGCGATGGCGGCCAGGGCCTCGGGGTCGGTGTGTCCGGCGTCGATGAGGGCCTGGGCCTGGAGGGCGGCGAGGGCCACGGAGTCGGGCCAGAGGGGGGCGAGGTAGTAGGGGTCGAGCTGGCGGGTGAGGACGTCGCGGACGGAGCCGGGGGACGCCTTGCCGTAGGAGTAGACGAGGGCGGTGTCGGCCTCGCCGGTGCGGAGTTTGACCCAGGCTTCGTACAGGGCCCAGGCGCCGTCCATCTCGACGTGGGACTCGGAGATGGGGGGCCAGGCGCCGACCCCGTCGAGGGTCATGGTGAAGGAGAAGGCGCGGCCGGCGAGGTAGTCGCTGGAGCCGGAGCAGGTGAAGCCGATCTCGCCGGTCTTGAGGCCGGTCTGCCGGAGGACCTCGTGGAGCACCGGCATGACCATTTCGACTTCGCTGAGTTCGTCGGTGCGGCGGCGGTGGTCGCTCTGGGCGAACGCGACCACCGCGATGTCACGTGCCGCATTGCCGTGTGACGTCACAGCAGCTCCTTGTACGTGTCGTAGTCGGCGTCGGGTTCGCCGGTGGGCCGGTAGTGGTCGGGGTGGCGGCCGCCTTCGGTCCAGACGGGTTCGACGCGCAGGCCCATGCGGACCTGGTCGTAGGGGATGCCGCCGATCCGGGCGTGCAGGGCGAGGTCGGCGCCGTCGAGCGCGATGTGGGCGTAGACGTAGGGGACCTCGATGTCGAGGTTCTTGGCCTTGATGTTGACGATGCAGAAGGTGGTGACGGTGCCCGCGGGGCCGACCTCGACGCGTTCGGTGGTGGCCACGCCGCAGGTGGGGCAGGCGCCGCGGGGCGGGACGTACACCTTGTGGCAGGAGGGGCAGCGTTCGCCGACGGTGCGCCGTTCGGCGAGGGCGTTGATGTAGGCGGTCTGGGCGCGGCCGGGGCCGTAGGTGTAGTCGAGGCGGGCCTCGGCGACGATGCCGGTCACGGGGGCGTCGAAGCGGCCGTCGTGGGCGGTGGGGGCGGCGGGGTCCGGGCCGGGTTCCGTGACGGGCCCGCAGGGCTCGAAGCAGGCGATGTCGGTGATGGCTCCGGTGCGTTCGGCGGCCCAGCGGATCCGGACGCGGTCCCCGGTGCGGACGGCGTCGGGGCCGGGGGCGTCGAGGGCGTGGAGGAGGGCGGTGTCGGCGCCGTCGAGGCGGACGAGGACCCAGGCGAAGGGGGTCGTGAGCGGTTGGCCGGGGCGGGGGCGGGGGTTCCAGGCGAAGGTGGTGACGGTGCCGGTGGGGGCGACTTCGACGAGGTCGCGGATCTCCTCGGCGGTGACGGGGTCGTATTCGGTGGGCGGGACCATCACGGTGCCCCCGGCGGTGCGGACGCCGAGGACCACCCGTTCGCGCAGGCCGGTGAGGAAGGCGCTCTGGACGGGGCCGAGGGAGCGGGTGAAGGGGAATTCGACGACCAGGGGTGCGCGGAGCACCTCGGGGACGGGCGCGGCTGTCATGGGCTGCTCTCCGTAATCTCCGCGCGGACGGCGGCGGCTGCGGGGCGGTCGGTCGGGGCGGGGCCGGGGTGCGCGGCCGGGACGGCGGGCCGGGGTGGCATCGGGCGGGCCGGGCGCGGTGCGGTCGGGCGGGTCAGGCGCGCCGGTAGACGGGGGGCCGCTTCTCGGCGAAGGCGCGGGCGCCCTCCTTGGCGTCGGCGGTGTCGAAGACGGGCCATCCCCGGGTGAGTTCGGCGGCGAGGCCCTCGGTCTCGGTGAGTTCGGCGGTCTCGTACACGGACGCCTTCACCGCCTCGACGGCGAGCGGGCCGCAGGCGTTGATCTGCTCGGCGATCTCCAGGGCCTTGTCGAGGGCGCCGCCCTCGGGCACCACCTGGCCGACCAGGCCGATCCGGGCGGCCTCGGCGGCGCTGTACGGGCGGCCGGTGAGCAGCATCTCCAGGGCGTGGGTGCGGGGGATCTGGCGGGGCAGTCGGACGGTGGAGCCGCCGATGGGGAAGAGGCCGCGCCGGACTTCGAACAGGCCGAAGACTGCGGTTTCGGCGGCGACCCTGATGTCGGTGCCCTGGAGGATCTCGGTACCGCCGGCGACGCAGTACCCCTCGACGGCGGCGATCACCGGTTTGCGCGGCCGGTGGTGGCGCAGCATCGCCTTCCAGTGCAGGTCGGGGTCGGCCTTGAGGCGGTCCCGGTAGTGGTCGCCCGCCATGCCGCGGCCCGCGAGGGCCTTGAGGTCCATGCCGGCGCAGAAGTCGCCGCCCGCCCCGGTGAGCACCACGGAGCGGATCGAGTCATCGGCGTCGGCCTCCAGCCAGCCGTCGTACAGGCCCACGAGCAGGGGCAGCGAGAGCGCGTTCTTCGCCTCGGGCCTGTCCATGGTCAGCACCAGTGTGGCGCCGTGCCGGGTCGTGCGGAGGTGTTCCGTCCCACCCATTGCCGTCCTCCCGTCTCAAGACCTAGAACAGGTTGCAGGAGTGCCGGGTGCAGTTCAATAGCTTTCTGACACCCAGTCAGATTTTGTGGTCCGGCGCCTTCCCCTCTGCACCGCCCGGCGCTGTAATGACCGCCATCGGAACCCGGGGTCAGGAGGAACGGTGGAGTACAACCTTGCCGACCTGTTCGAATCGGTCGTCGACGTCGTCCCGGACCGCGAGGCACTGGTCTACGTGGACCACCCCGGCACCGGGGCGGAGCGGCGGCTGACGTACGCACAGCTGGACGAGGGCGCCAACCGGATCGCGCACCACCTGATCGACAGCGGGCTGCGCCCCGGCGAACACCTGGGCCTCCACCTCTACAACGGCACCGAGTACCTCCAGACCGTCCTGGCCTGCCTCAAGGCGCGCCTGGTCCCCGTGAACGTCAACTACCGCTACGTGGAGGAGGAACTGGTCTACCTCTACCGGGACGCCGACCTCGCCGCGCTGGTCTTCGACGGGGAGTTCACCGCCCGGGTGGCGGCCGCCCTCCCCCGCACCGAGAAGCTCCGCCACCTGGTCCGGGTGGGACCGGCACCGCAGGGCGCTCCCGAACCGGCGGTGCCGCCGGTGGAGTTCGCGGACGCCGAGGCCACGGGCGATCCCGGCCGGGGCTTCCCGCCCCGCTCCCCCGACGACCTCTTCATCATCTACACCGGGGGCACCACGGGCATGCCGAAGGGGGTGATGTGGCGCCAGGAGGACCTCTTCTTCGCGGGGTTGTTCGGCGGCGAACCCTCCGGGGAGCCGGTGAAGCGACCCGAGGAACTGGCCGAGCGGGTGGCCGCGCGCGGCGGCGGACTGACCTTCTTCCCCGCTCCCCCGCTGATGCACGGCACCTCCACCCTCACCTCCTTCGTGGCCTTCAACTACGGCCAGCGGATCGTCATCCACCGCAAGTACGTCCCGGAGGAGGTGCTGCGCACCATCGAGAAGGAGAAGGTGTCCAGCATCTCGCTGGTCGGGGACGCCATGCTGCGCCCACTGATCGACGCCCTCAACGGACCGCTGCGGGGCACCGACCTGTCCTCGCTGTTCAGCGTCTCCTCCTCGGGCGCGATCATGTCGGACTCGGTGCGGGAGGAGTTCCAGCGGCTGGTGCCGAACGTCCTGCTGCTCAACAACTTCGGCTCCAGCGAGTCCGGTTCGAACGGTCGGGCCACCGCCGACTCCGGCCGCGAGAAGGGCTTCCGACTGGAGGTCAACGAGGCCACCCTGGTGGTGGACCCGGCGACCCACGAGCCCGTCCCGGTGGGCGTGCCCGGCCGACTGGCCCAGCGCGGCCACGTGCCCCTCGGCTACTACAACGACCCCGCCAAGACCGCCGAGACCTTCTTCGAGCGCGACGGCAGGCGCTGGGTGCTGCTCGGGGACATGGCCACGGTGGACGAGCAGGGCATCGTCACGGTGCTCGGACGCGGCTCCCAGTGCATCAACACCGGCGGCGAGAAGGTGTACCCGGAGGAGGTCGAGCAGGCCCTCAAGGCCCATCCGGACGTGTACGACGCCCTGGTGGCCGGGGTCCCGGACGCCGTGTGGGGCAGCCACGTGGCCGCGGTGGTGCAGGTCCGCGCGGGAGCCGGACCGCTCACCCTCGCCGAGGTCCAGGGCCACTGCCGGACCCTGCTCGCCGGGTACAAGATCCCCCGCCAGTTGGTCCTGACCCCCGAGATCCAGCGTTCCCCCAGCGGCAAGGCGGACTACCGGTGGGCCCGGTCCGTGGCCGCGGAGGCCGACGCGGGAACCGGCCCGGACTCCCCCTCGGACACCGACCCCGGCGCCGCGACCGGGACCGGCACCAGGGCCTGACGGGCCGCCCGCCGGGGCCGGACCCCCTCGGGGCCGGGCCCGGCGGGCCGGAGGCCACCGGTCAGCCGAAGTGCGCGCGCAGGTGGGCGTCGAGGCGGGCGGTCAGCGCCGCCTGGTCGGCGGTCTCCTCGTGGCGCAGGGTCAGCGCGGGCACGCTGGTGCCCGGCCGCACGTCCAGCTCCTCCGGCAGCACCTGGAGCAGCAGCTCCAGGGTGCCGGGCCGGTACCCGGCCGGGAAGGCCAGTTCGATCTCCTGCCACCACGGGGTGTCCTGCCGGGACCCGTGGGCCGTCCCCGGCTTCACCTCGGCCTCCTCGTAGCGGAAGCCGAGGGCCGCGAAGGAGCGGAGCACGGCCTCCTGCGAGGGCAGCGCGTGCACCTGCACCTCGTCCAGGTCGCCGCGGTCCACCGCGTTGTCCACCGCCAGTTCGGTGCGGACGGCGCAGTACGCGCCCTTCAGCGGGCGCCCCTCGGCGTGCGTGAGCGGCAGCGTCAGGGGCAGGACGAAGGCGAACCGCTCGGTACGGACCTCGCCGGCGGCCAGGGTGAACCCGGCGGCCGGCACCTGCTCGGCCATCCGGTGCAGGTAGCGGGCCTCCTGCCCGTGGCCCTCGAAGCGGACCACGAGTTCCACGGCCAGCCGGTCCACGGCCACGTCCACCGTGCCGCCGCGCACCGTCACGGTGCCGGACAGCTCCCCGCCCGGTCGGACCGCGACCGAGTCCAGGACCGTCTCGACCTCGGGCGCGCCGACGCCCAGCGCGCTGAGCAGCTTGCGGAATGCCATGTGTGTTCTCCCCCCTCGACCGACTCCGGCACGGGCTCGGCGCCCGCCCGGTGAGGGCGCCCACGGTAGCGGGCCGCCGTCGGGTTCCGGCCGGCGGGCCGGCGGACACCGGACCACCGCCGCGCCGGTGGTCCGGTCAGTCCAGGAAGTCCCGCACCGTCCCGCGGAACCGTTCCGGGTCGTCCAGCCAGGGGAAGTGGCCCGCCCCGGGCTGTACGACCGTCTCGGCCCCCGGGAGCAGGGCGGCCGTCTCCGCGGCCCGCTCCGGGGTCGGGTTGCCGTCGAGCCCCCCGGCGAGGACCAGCACCCGGGCCCGCAGGGAGCGCAGTGCCTCGCGGGTGGCCGGCGGGTCGAAGACGCCCTCCTCGAAGCAGCGGGCCGCCGCCTTCTCGTTGGTCTGGTGCTCGCTCAGGGCGGCGTGGGCGGCGGCCCGGTCGTCCCAGCGACCGTAGAAGAAGGGCAGGATCAGCTCCCAGGCGGCGTCGTCGTCCCGCTCCCCCGCCATCACCTGCGCGAAGACCGGGTAGGCCGCCTCGAACCAGGGCTCACCGGACCGCAGTCGGGCCGCGGCGAGCTTGTGCTCCAGGGTGGCCGGCAGGTCCAGGGCCCGGGCCGGCACGGTGACGAGGACCAGGCTGCGGACCCGTTCGGGGTGGGCGGCGGCGTACAGCAGGGCGAGGTTGCCGCCCGCGGAGTGGGCCAGCAGGTCCATCCGGTCGAGGCCGAGGTCCAGGCGCAGCGCCTCCACGTCGGCGACCTGCCGGTCCATGCGGTACGTGGACTCGTCGAGCGGCACCTCGGAGCCCCCGGTGCCGCGGAGGTCGAGGAGGACGAGGCGGCGGTGCCGGTCGAGGCCGCCGAGGTCGTCCAGGTAGGCGGAGGCCCGCATGGCGCCGCCGGGGAGGCACACCAGGGGCTCTCCCGTACCGCGGTCGTGCCGGGCCAGTCGGGTTCCGTCGTACGAGGTGAAGGAGGAAGTGAAGATCGCCACGGGCCCATCCAAGCAGACTCCTTGACCGGCCCGCCGACCCTTTGATTGCCTGGGCACACCGAACGATCGGTCGGTGCGGGGTGTCGGGCGTCGCGGGCGCCCGTGACGGTGCGGTGCGACCTGTCGGATGTGACAGTGCAGGATCACAGCGCACTGTCACGGTGCGACGTCACCGGTACACCGGGATCTGCGAGGAGGCAGACGTGGCGGAACAGCGGGACACGGCCGGGCGAGATGACGACACTCGGGCACCGGAGGTCACGGGGGCCGCGACGGCCGCACCCGACCCGCTCCCCCTCACCCCCGCGCCGGCCCCCACCGCCGCACCCGGGCCGGGCGGCCCGGACCCGGCGGAGCTCCTCGACCGCGCCGGGCTCGAAGCCCTCCAGCTGGAGCGGCTGCGGGCCACCTTGCGGCACGCCTACGAGAAGGTGCCGTTCCACCGCGCCGCCTTCGACCGGGCCGGGGTGCGCCCCGAGGACTGCCGGACCCTGGCCGATCTGGCCCGGTTCCCCTTCACGACCAAGACCGACCTCCGGGACACCTACCCCTTCGGGATGTTCGCCGTGCCCCGCTCCGAGGTGCGCCGGATCCACGCCTCCAGCGGCACCACCGGACAGCCCACCGTGGTCGGCTACACCGCCCACGACCTGGACGTGTGGGCGGAGGTCGTGGCCCGCTCCCTGCGGGCCGCGGGGGTCCGCCCCGGCCACACCGTGCACGTGGCCTACGGGTACGGGCTGTTCACCGGCGGCCTGGGCGCCCACTACGGCGCCGAACGGCTCGGCTGCACGGTGGTCCCCGCCTCCGGAGGCGCCACCGAGCGACAGGTCCGGCTGATCCTGGACTTCGAGCCCGAGGTCATCATGGTCACCCCCTCCTACATGCTGACCCTGCTCGACGAGATGGAGCGGCAGGGCGTGGACCCGCGGTCCACCTCGTTGCGGACCGGGGTCTTCGGGGCCGAGCCCTGGACCGAGGAGATGCGCCGCGAGATCGAGGGCCGCCTCGGCATCGACGCGGTGGACGTCTACGGGCTGTCGGAGGTGATGGGTCCCGGGGTGGCGCAGGAGTTCGCCACGCACAAGGACGGGCTGACCGTGTGGGAGGACCACTTCCTCCCCGAGGTGGTGGACCCGATCACCGGGGAGGTGCTCCCGGAAGGCGAGCCGGGCGAGCTGGTGTTCACCTCGCTCACCAAGGAGGCCCTGCCCGTGGTCCGGTACCGCACCCGCGACCTGACCCGGCTGCTGCCCGGCACGGCCCTGTCCGCTTTCCGGCGCATGGAGAAGGTGACGGGCCGCAGCGACGACATGATCATCGTCCGGGGGGTGAACCTCTACCCCACCGCCATCGAGGAGATCCTGCTGCGCACCCCCGGCGTGGCCCCGCACTTCCAGCTCCGGCTGACCCGGGAGGGCCGGCTCGACTCCCTGACCGTGCGTGCCGAGGCCCGTCCGGGCGCCGACGCCGGGACGCGGGAGGCCGCGGCGGCCTCGGTGGCACGCGCCGTCAAGGAGGGTCTGGGACTCTCCGCGGCCGTGGAGATCGTGGCCCCGGAGACCTTGGAGCGGTCGGTCGGGAAGATCAAGCGCGTCGTGGACCTCCGGAAGGACTGAACGGGTCCGGGGCCGGGCCCGGACCACCCGTTCGGAGTCCGGATCGGCCGGGTCCCGGCCGTCACGGGGTAGTCGGATCCTGTGACGCACCAGCACCACCGGCACGGAGACGACCACGGGCAGCACCACGGGCAGGACGACGCACACGATCGCGAGCACGCACACGGCCGGCACCGCGGCCGGCACCACGGACCCGAGGACGGGCCGGAGGGCGGGCACCCGCGCGGGCACGCCTTCCACCGCTTCCACGACCGCGTCCGGGCCTCGGCCGCGGGCCTGGCCTGGAGCCGCGGCCGGCAGATGGAGCTGATGCACCGGGCCATGGGATTCGCCGCGCTCGGCTTCCTGACCCTGGTGCCGCTGCTCATCGTGGTGGCCGCGGCGGGGCCCTCCAGCGGAGAGGGCTTCGGCCGCTGGCTGGGGCAGGCCCTCGGGGTCTCGGAGTCCTCCCGGCGGCAGGTGGAGGTGCTGTTCGGGATGCCGGGGCAGGCCCTGGAGCGGACCACCGCCTTCGGCCTGGCCGCGCTGTGCGTGTTCGGGCTGACCTTCGGATCGGTGGTGCAGACCGGCTACGAGAAGGTGTGGGACCTGCCCACGGCCCGTTGGCACACCCTGTGGCGGCACGTGGTCTGGCTGGCCCTGCTGATCTTCTACCTGGGGGTGCTGGTCGCGGTCTCCGCCTCCGGCAGCGGCGTGTGGAGCACCCTGGCGGGCGCCGCCGCCGACCTGACCAGCACCTGCCTGTTCTTCTGGGGGTCCCAACGCCTCCTGCTGGGCGGGCGGGTCCGCTGGCGCGCGCTGCTGCCGGGAGCGGTGGCCACCAGCCTGGGCCTGCTCGGGCTGCGGATCTTCTCGCAGCTGGTGTTCTCCCCCCTCATCGCCTCGAACGCCGTCACGTACGGGCCGTTCGGAACCCTGCTGGTGGCCCAGTCCTGGCTGGTCGGGGTGGGCTTCGTGGTGTACGGCGGGGCGCTGGTGGGGCGCCTGGCGCACGAACACCTGCTGCGGCGCAGGCTGGTCCGCTCGGGCCGGCTGCCCTGACCGGGCGGCCCGGCGCAGGTCCACCTCAAGGTCAACCAGGGTCATCCTCAAGGTTGTTGACACTTCCTCAGTTCCTCTGATGGGTTCGGGTACGTCCCCGTCGGGGCCGGTACGTCCCGCTCTCCACCGCACCGGGAGGAACCTTGTCCGTCCGCATCCGCCTGCGCCGCGTCGCCTTGTGCGGCGTCGCCGTCCTCGCCGTGACGGCGGCCGTGCCGCCCGCCGGGGCCGCGCCCCCACCGGACTCCGCCCGCCTCTCCGGGGGCGGGTTGTCCGCGGTGATCCGCTACACCGAGTACGGGATCCCGCACGTCCTCGCCGCCGACTACGCCGGCCTGGGCTTCGGGACGGGCTACGCGCAGGCCGCCGACCAGGTGTGCGTGCTCGCGGACGGGTTCGCGACGGTGCGCGGGGAGCGGTCCCGCTGGTTCGGCGCGGAGGGGGTCCCGGACGGTTCGCTGTCCTCCGCCCGCACGAACCTCTCCGGTGACCTGTACTTCCGCGGGGTGCGGGAGTCCGGCACGGTGGAGCGGCTGCTGGCGGCCCCGGCCCCGGCGGGCCCCGGCCGGCAGGTGCGGGAGCTGATGCGGGGTTGGGCGGCCGGGTACAACACGTGGCTGGAGCGGAACCGGGAGCGGATCACCGATCCGGCCTGCCGGGGCGGGGGCTGGGTGACGCCCGTGACCACGCGGGACGTGGCCGCGCGGGCCTTCGCCCTGTCGGTGCTGGGCGGCGAGGGCCGCGGCGTGGACGGGATCACGGCGGCGGTGCCGCCGGGCACGAGGGGGGCGGCGGGTCCGGCGGCCCGGACCGGTGGCGCGCTGCCGGACGGCGCGGCGGCCGCCGCGGCCGCCCGGGAGCTGTTCGCGACGCAGCGGGCCGACATGGGGTCGAACGCGGTGGCCTTCTCGGGCGGGGTGACGGCGAACGGACGCGGACTGCTGTTGGGGAACCCGCACTACCCCTGGCACGGCGGGCGGCGGTTCTGGCAGTCGCAGCAGACCATCCCCGGGGAGCTGAACGTGTCGGGGGCCTCGCTGCTCGGTTCGCCGGTGGTGTCCATCGGGTTCAACGCGCGCGTGGCGTGGAGCCACACCGTGGCCACGGGGGTGCCGGCGGCCCTGCGCCAGCTGGTGCTGGACCCCTCGGATCCGACCGCGTACCTGGTGGACGGGCGGCCGGAGCGGATGGTCGAGCGGAAGGTGACGGTCCCGGTCCGGGGCGGGGCCCCGGTGACGGCGACGCAGTGGTGGACCCGGTACGGGCCGGTGCTGACCTCGCTGGGGTCCTCGCTGCCGTTGCCGTGGACGGGTACGACGGCCTTCGCGTTGACCGATCCGAACGCGGCGAACCTGCGGGCCTTCGACACGGCGTTGGCGCTGGGCCGGTCCTCCTCGGTGGCGGGGGTGCGGCGGGCGCTGGCCCGGACCCAGGGGCTGCCGTGGGTGAACACGGTGGCGGCGGACTCGGCCGGCGGCACCCTGTTCACGCAGGCGCAGGTGCTGCCGCGGATCACCGACGAGCTGGCGGCGCGCTGCTCGACCCCGTTGGGGCGGGCGGTGTACCCGGCTTCGGGGCTGGCGGTGCTGGACGGGTCGCGCGGGGAGTGCGCGCCCGGTTCGGATCCGGACGCGGTCCAGCCCGGGGTGTTCGGGCCGGGGCGGACCCCGGTGCTGGTGGGCGCCCCGTACGCGGAGAACTCCAACGACAGCGCCTGGCTGGCCAACGCGGACCGGCCGCTGAGCGGGTACGAGCGGGTGTGGGGGGACTTCGGGACCCCGCGGAGCCTGCGGACCCGCGGTGCGGTGGCGGACGTGTCGGCGTTGGCGGCGCGGGGCGGGCTGAAGGTGTCGGACCTGGAGCGGCTGCAGTTCGCGAACGGGGCGCCCGCCGGGGAGCTGGCGGCGCGGGAGGCCGCGGCGGCCTGTGCGGTGCTGCCGGGCGGTCGGGCCACCGGCAGTGACGGCGCGGTGGTGGACGTGTCCGCGGCGTGCGGGGTGCTGGAGCGTTGGGACCGGACCACGGGCACCGACAGCCGGGGCGCCCTGCTCTTCGACCGGTTCTGGCGGCGGCTGACGGCGCTGACCCCGGCGCAGCAGCTGTGGAAGGTGCCGTTCTCGGCGGCGGACCCGGTGCGGACCCCGCGCGGGTTCGACGCGGCGACCCCGCACCTGGGGCGGGCCCTGGCGGACGCGGTGACGGAGCTGCGGGCCGCGGGGGCGGCCCCGGACGCCGCGCTGGGGGCGCACCAGTTCGTGGTGCGCGGCGGGCAGCGGATCCCGGTGAGCGGCGGGACCGAGTCGCTGGGCGTGTGGAACAAGACGGAGGCGGTGTGGAACCCGGCGGGCGGGGGCTACACCGAGGTGGTGCACGGCTCCAGCCACGTGCAGGCCGTCGGCTGGGACGGCAGCGGCTGCCCGGTGGCGCGGACGCTGCTGACGTACGGGCAGTCCTCGGACCCGGGTTCGCCGCACTCCGCGGACCAGACCCGGCTGTACTCGGCGGGCACGTGGGTGCGGTCGCGGTTCTGCGAGCGGGACGTGCTGTCCTCGCCGGCGCTGCGGGTGGTGTGGGTGCGCGAGCGGCGCTGAGCGGCACGGAGCGGTGGGGGGCGGCCGGTACGGGTGCGGCCCCGGCACCGGATGTCCGGTGCCGGGGCCGCGGGCCCGTGGGGGGGTCGGGGGTCGGGGCCGGTGCGGCCGGGGCCCTCAGGGGCTGACGGCGAGGAACAGGTAGGCGGCGAGGATGACCAGGTGGACGCCGCCCTGGAGGAGGGTGGCGCGGCCGGGTACCACGGTCAGGGCGCCGACGACCACGGTGAGGGCGAGCAGCACCATGTGGGTGGCGTCGAGGCCGAGGGTGAGGGGGCCGGAGAGCCAGATGGTGGCCAGGGCGATGGCCGGGATGGTCAGGCCGATGCTGGCGATGGCGGAGCCGTAGGCCAGGTTGAGGCTGGTCTGGACGCGGTCCCGGCGGGCGGCGCGCACCGCGGCCAGCGTCTCGGGGAGCAGCACCAGCAGGGCGATGATCACGCCGACCACGGCGTGCGGGAGGCCCGCGTCCGCGACCCCGGACTCGATGGTGGGCGAGACGGCCTTGGCGTCGCCGACGACCGCGATCAGGGCGGCCATGAGCAGGGCCAGGCTGACGAGGGCGGCGCGGGAGGTGGGCGGGTCGGCGTGGTCCTCGGGGGCGCAGGTGCCGCCCTCGGTGGGCACCGGGAGGAAGTAGTCGCGGTGCCGGACGGTCTGCACGGCGACGAACAGCCCGTACAGGGCCAGCGAGGCGACGGCGGCGAAGCCGAGTTGGGCGGCGGAGAACTCGGGGCCGGGCTTGCTGGTGGTGAAGGTGGGGAGGACCAGGCTGAGGGTGGCCAGGGTGGCGACGGTGGCGAGGGCCGCTCCGGAGCCCTCGGCGTTGAAGACGGCCACCCGGTTGCGGAGCGCGCCGACGAGCAGGGACAGGCCGACGATGCCGTTGCAGGTGATCATGACGGCCGCGAAGACGGTGTCCCGGGCCAGTGAGGAGGTCTTCTCCCCGCCGCCGTCCGCCATCAGGGTGACGATGAGGGCGACTTCGATGACGGTCACGGCCACCGCGAGGACCAGGGAGCCGAAGGGCTCCCCGACCCGGTGGGCGACCACCTCGGCGTGGTGCACGGCGGCGAGGACGGCCCCGGCCAGGCACAGGGCCACCAGGGCGACGGCCGGGCCCGGCAGGTCCCGGCCCCAGCTCAGGGCGAGGGCGACGAGCGCCACGAGGGGGACCACCACGGTCCAGTCGGTCAGCGGGCTTCTGCGGGTCGCCGTACTCATGGCGGTCACGCTGCCAGACGGTCCCCGCCGAGCCCGGTCAACACGCGCGCGGCGCCCGGCGGACGGCGGAGACCCGGGCCGTGCTCGCGGCCCGGGTGGGGGTCGGGTGTCGGCCGGCGGGGGCCGGGCGGTGCGGCGGGGTACCGCGCCGCCCGGCTCCGCTCCCGGGGGGATGCCGCCCGGTCCCGGGTCAGAGGGGGCGGTCGTGGCCCTCCCAGTAGGGCTCGCGGAGCCGCCGCTTGTAGAGCTTGCCGTTGGGGTCCCGGGGCATGGTGGTGATGAAGTCGACCGTGCGGGGCCGTTTGTACCCGGCGAGGCGGCGTTCGCAGTGGGTGAGGATCTCGGCGGCGAGGGCCGGGCCGGGGGTGAAGCCCTCGGCGGCCTCGATGACGGCCTTCACCTCCTCGCCCCGGTCGGCGTGCGGGATCCCGAAGGCGGCGGCGTCGGCCACGGCCGGGTGGGTGAGGAGGGCCGACTCGATCTCGGCGGGGTAGATGTTCACCCCGCCCGAGATGATCATGTCGATCTTGCGGTCGCGGAGGAAGAGGTAGCCGTCCTCGTCGAGGTAGCCGAGGTCGCCGACGGTGAAGAACTCCCCGATGCGGTTCTTGCGGGTCTTGCCCTCGTCCTTGTGGTAGCTGAAGCCGCCGGTGCTCATCTTCATGTAGACGGTGCCGACGCTGCCCGCGGGGAGCCGCTCGCCGTCGTCGTCGAAGACGGCGAGTTCGCTGATGGGCCAGGCGCGGCCGACGGTGCCGGGCTTCTTCAGCCAGTCCTCGGCGGTGGCGAAGGCGCCGCCGCCCTCGCTGGCCGCGTAGTACTCCTCCACGCAGGAGCCCCACCATTCGATCATGGCCCGCTTCACGTGGTCGGGGCAGGGCGCGGCGCCGTGGATGGCGTGGCGCATCGAGGAGACGTCGTAGCCGGCGCGGACCTGCTCGGGGAGGGCGAGGAGGCGGTGGAACTGGGTGGGGACCATGTGGGTGTGGGTGCAGCGGTGGGCGTCGATGAGGCGGAGCATGTCCTCGGGGGCCCAGCGGTCCATCAGGACGAGGGGGTGGCCGATGTGCAGGGCCGCGCCCGCGAACTGGAGGACGGCCGTGTGGTAGAGCGGGGAGCAGACCAGGTGGACGTTCCCGTCGAAGGGGCGGATGCCGAAGATGCCGAGGAAGCCGCCGAGGTGGGCCTCCTCGGGGGCCTTGCCCTGGAGGGGGCGGCGGATGCCCCGGGGGCGGCCGGTGGTGCCGGAGGTGTAGTTCATCACCCAGCCGAGGGTGCGGTCGGCGGGGGCGGATTCCGGTTGCCCGTCGAGGAGTTCCTCATAGGGGCGGAAGCCGGGTACCTCGCCGACGGCGTAGCGGCGGTCCGCGGGCAGGGCGGCCTCGTCGGCGGCGGCGCCGGCGGCGTCCGCGAAGCGTTCGTGGGCGATGAGGACCTTGGCGCCCGAGTCGGCGACGATCCAGGCGATCTCGGGTCCGACGAGGTGGTGGTTGACGGGCACGAGGTAGAAGCCGGCCTGGGAGGCCGCCAGGTAGGCGGTGAGGAACTCCACGCCGTTGGGCAGGACCACGGCGAAGACGTCCCCGCGGTCGAGTCCGGCGGCGCGGAGGCCGTGGACGAGGCGGTTGACGCGGCCGTGCAGGCGGCCCGCGGTCCACTGTTCCCCGTCGGGGGCGGTGAGGACCACCCGGTCGGGGTCGGCCTCGGCCTGGGCCCAGAATCCGTTCGGTGGCCGCGTGGGCTGCGCGGGCCGCGTGGGCTGCGTACCGGTCATCGGGGTCCTCCTCGGGGGGCGTACGGGCGTGCGGGCGTCGTGGGGGTCAGGACCGGCCCGCGATGCGCGTGATGCGGTCCACGGCCCGTTCGAAGCCCCGGGTGAGGTCGTCGAAGACGGCCTGGACGCTGCGTTCGGAGTTCATGCGGCCGACGATCTGGCCCACGGGGGTGCCGAGGAGCGGCTCCACCTCGTACTTCTGGATGCGGGAGACCGCGTCGGCGACGAGCAGGCCCTGGAGGGGCATGGGGAGCGGGCCGGGGCCGTTCGGGTCCTCCCAGGCGTCGGTCCAGGCGGTGCGCAGTTGGCGGGCCGGTTTGCCGGTGAGGGCCCGGGAGCGGACGGTGTCGCCGGAGCCCGCGGCGAGGAGCTTGCGCGTGAGGGCCCGGGAGTGCAGGTCGGCTTCGGTGACGGTGAGCCAGAGGGAGCCGAGCCAGACGCCCTGGGCGCCGAGGGCGAGCCCGGCGGCGATCTGTTCCCCGCTGCCGATGCCGCCCGCGGCCAGGACGGGCAGCGGGCCCACGGCCTCGACGACCTCGGGGACGAGGACCATGGAGGCGATCTCCCCGGTGTGGCCGCCCGCTTCGTACCCCTGGGCCACGACCACGTCGATGCCGGCCTCGGCGTGCCGGCGGGCGTGGCGGGCGCTCCCGGCGAGGGCGGCGACGAGGACGCCCCGGTCGTGGGCGCGGGCGATCACGTCGGCGGGGGGTGAGCCGAGGGCGTTGGCGAGGAGTCGGATGGGGTAGTCGAAGGCGACGTCGAGCTGGCTGCGGGCGACCTGTTCCATCCAGCCGGTGATGCGCCAGCCGGACGCCTCGCCCTCGGGGAGGCCCGGTACCCCGTGCTCGGCCAAGGTGTCGCGGACGAACTGCCGGTGCGCGGCCGGGATCATGGCCTCGACCTCGGCCTCGGTGACCCCTTCGACCTTCTTGGCGGGCATCACCACGTCCAGGCCGTAGGGGCGGCCGTCGGTGTGCTCCTGCATCCAGTCGAGGTCGCGGGCCAGGTCCTCGGGGGCGGTGTAGCGGACGGCCCCGAGGACCCCGAAGCCGCCGGCGCGGCTGATGGCCGCGGCGACCGCGGGGAAGGGCGTGAAGCCGAAGATGGCGTGCTCGGCTCCCAGGGTCCTGCTCAGCTCCGTCTCCATGGGCGGCAGGATGCCGCAGCCCGGCGACCGAGGGAAGAGTTTTCTGATGACTCGTCAGATTCTTTGCGGGCCGGTCAGGTCGGGGAGCGGGGGGCGCGCGGGCAGATACTCGGTGGCGGGAACGGCAGCACCGGCGGCCCCGGCGCGACCGGTGGGAGCAGGCAGAGGACAGGAGGACCGGCCATGACGGAGCCCACGGGGGCGTGGCGGGGGTCGGGCGGCACGGACGGCGGGCCCGTCCGCCGCGGTGGACCGGAGGAGGGACCGACGGCCGGGGCGGCGGAGGCGACGGGCGGGCACCCGACCCTCGGGCACCGCCCCCTCGGCCGCAGGCGGCTCGGCCTGCGGCTGCTCGCCCTGGGCGGGGTGCTGTGGTGCGCGGCCCTGCCCGGGGGCGCGGGCGCCGCGGGCGGCCCCGCCGAGCGGCGCGTGCTCCAGGGGCTGCGGCTGCGCTACGGATCGCCCCGGCAGGCCGGACTGGTGGAACGGCACCTGGAGCGGGTGGCCGCCGAGGCCGCCCGCTACCTGGAGCCCGCACCCGAACGGCCCTACTACGCGGGCTGCGTGGTCCTCGCGGGTCGGGGCCGGACCGTGGCGCTGCACCGCGCGGCCGGGTACGCCCTCCGCTACCGCGACTACGACGGCCGCACCGACGAGGCCGTGGAGTTCCCCGCCACGGAGCGGATCCCGATGACCGAGGACACCGTCTTCGACCTCGCCTCCCTCACCAAGCTGTTCACCTCCGTGCTCGCGGTGCAGCAGATGGAGCGCGGCCGGCTGGACCTGGAGGCCCCGGTCCGCCGCCACCTGCCCCTGTTCACGGGCGGCGGCAAGGAGCACGTCACCGTCCGGCACCTCCTCACGCACACCTCGGGGCTCCGCTCGTGGGCGCCGTTCTACCACCGGCCCACCCGGGCCGAACAGCTGCGACTGCTGTGGTCGGTGACCCCGCAGGACGCCCCCGGCAGCGTGTACCGCTACTCGGACCTCAACCTGATCGCCCTGCACCTGCTCCTGGAGAAGGTCACCGGCCGCCCCTTGGAGACCCTGCTCCGCGAGGAGATCACCGGCCCCCTCGGCATGCACCGCACCCGGTTCCACCCGCCGCTGTCCTGGCAGCGGATCACCGCCGCCACCGAGGTGCAGCGGCCGCCCTGGTCCGGCCTGGACCGCGGGCTGGTCTGGGGCCGCGTCCACGACGAGAACGCGCACGCCCTGGGTGGCGCCGCCGGGCACGCCGGGGTCTTCGGCACCGCCTGGGACCTCGCCGTCCTGGCCCGCGCCCTCCTCGACGGCGGGGCCTACGCCGGCAAGCGCGTCCTGCGCCCGGCCTCCGTGGAACTGCTCTTCACCGACTTCAACACCGCCTTCCCCGGCGAGGACCACGGCCTCGGCTTCGAGCTCTACCAGCACTGGTACATGGGCGCCATGGCCACCCCGCGCTCCGCGGGCCACACCGGTTTCACCGGCACCTCCCTGGTGTTGGACCCGTCCACCGACTCCTACCTCGTCCTGCTCGGCAACTCCGTGCACCCGGTGCGGACCTGGCGGGCGGGCAGCGCCCCACGGGTCGCCACCGGCAACGCCTTCGCCCGCGCGGTGCCGGTGCGGACCCGGCACGGCGGCCACGCCTGGTTCTCGGGGATGGTCCCGGGCTCCGCCGGCACCCTCACCCTGCCCCCGGTCACCCCGACCGGCGACCGGGCCCGGTTCCGCTGCGCCCTGTGGTGGGACACCGTGCCCGGTCAGGGCGCCTTCCACCTGGAGTGCTCGGGCGACGGACGGAGTTGGGAACCGCTGCCCTTCACCACGGTCCGATCCACGGGCGGCAGCCCCGAGCACTGGCCCCGGGGCACGGTGGAGGGCTGGTCGGGGCGCATCTGGCACCGGCTGGAGGCCCCGCTGCCCGGCTGGGCCGGGCGGCCGGTGCGGCTCCGGCTGCGGCACACCGCCGCCGGCCGGTACGTGGGCCGCGGGATCTACGCCGACCTGCTGCGGATCTCCGGCCCGGAGGGTCTGCTGTTCTCGGAGGAGAGCCCCGACGACGGCTCCCGGATCGAGTCCGAGGGCTGGGTCCGTTCGGCCGACTGACCCGCGGCCCCCGGTCCGGGCCCGGCCCGCCCGGCCCCCGTACCGGCCGTGCCGGTCGTGCCGGGCCGGGTGCCGGCACGACCTTCGCGGTTCAGCGGCCGAGGACCGCCATGGCCGCGTTGTGGCCGGGGACCCCGCTGACCCCGCCGCCGCGGGCCGCGCCCGCCCCGCACAGCAGGACGTTCGGGTGCCCCGTGGCCACGCCCCAGCGGCCGGTGCCCTCGGCGGCCTCCGCGTACGGGAAGACCAGGTCCCGGTGGAAGATGTGGCCGCCGGGCAGGCCGAGTTCGCGTTCCAGGTCCAGCGGGGTCTTGGCCTCGATGCAGGGCGCGCCCGCCGCGTCGGGGGCCAGGCAGTCGGCCAGGGGCTCCGCGAGGTGCTCGTCGAGGGCGGCCAGGGTGCGGCGCAGGAGTTCGGCCCGGGTGCCCTCGTTGTCCTCGCGGAACAGCCGGGCCGGGGCGTGCAGTCCGAAGAGGGTGAGGGTCTGCCAGCCGCGGGCCGCGGCCTCCCCGCCGAGGATGGACGGGTCGGTGAGGGTGTGGCAGTAGATCTCGGAGGGCGGCACCTCGGGCAGTTCGCCCGCCGCCGCCCGGCTCCGGGCCCGGGCCAACTGCTCGTAGCCCTCGGCCACGTGGAAGGTGCCGGCGAACGCCTCGCGCGGGTCCGCGTCCGGGTCCTTCAGTCGGGGCAGCCGGGTGAGCAGCATGTTCACCTTCAGCTGGGCACCCTCCGGGGCGGCCGGCGGGGTCTCGCCGAGCAGGCTCGCCAGGGCCCTCGGGGAGGCGTTGACCAGGACGTGCCGGGCGGCGATCCGGCCCTCGCCGTCGGCGGTCCGGTAGCCGACCTCCGCCTCCGTGCCGTCGGTGTCGATGCGGACGGCCTCGTGGCCGGTGCTGATCTCGGCGCCCGCCGCCCGGGCCGCGTCGGCGAGGGCGTCGGTGAGGGCTCCCATGCCGCCCACCGGAACGTCCCAGTCCCCGGTGCCGCCGCCGATGACGTGGTAGAGGAAGCAGCGGTTCTGGAGCAGGGAGGGGTCGTGGGCGTCGGCGAAGGTGCCGATGAGGGCGTCGGTGAGGACGACCCCGCGGACCAGGTCGTCGGTGAACCACTCCTCCACCGCCCGACCCAGCGGCTCCTCGAACAGCATCCGCCAGGCCCGCTCGTCCCCGACGCGCTCGCGCAGCGCGGCCCGCTCCGGCAGCGGCTCCGTGAGCGTCGGGAAGACCCGTTCGGCGACCCGGGCGGTCAGCGCCTGGAACTCCTGCCAGCGCGCGTACTCCCGGTCACTCCCGGTGAGCCGGGCGAAGGAGGCCCGGGTGCGGTCCCCACCGCCGCCGACCAGCAGCCCGGTGGGCTTTCCGTCCCGTACGACCGGCGTGTAGGAGGACACGGTGCGTTTGCGGACCTCGAACCCGAGCCCCAGGTCCCGGACGATCCGGCCGGGCAGCAGCGAGACCAGGTAGGCGTAGCGGGACAGCCGGGCCTCCACCCCGGCGAAGGGCCGGGTGGACACGGCGGCTCCCCCGGTGCGGTCCAGTCGTTCCAGGACCCGTACGGACTTCCCGGCGCGGGCCAGGTAGGCCGCGGCCACCAGCCCGTTGTGCCCGCCACCGACGACCACCACGTCGTATCCGCGCCCGGGGGCGCCCTCACGCTCTCGGCTCATGGCCCTTCGTAACACGCTCCCGCGGCCCCGTACCAGGGGGCGTACCGGCCGGCGGCCGGGAGTCGGGCGGGAGGAGTCGGGCGGGGCCCCCGGCCGGGGTCAGACGTCCACCGGGGGCATGGCGCTGCCGTAGGGGAGGCCCTGGCCGCGTTCGGCGGCGACCTTGCGGTACAGGGCGGCCGCCTCGGCGGTGCGCCCCAGGCGCTCCAGGCAGTGGGCCTCGTCCCCGTGGGCGGCGAGGGTCTCGGGGTGACCGGGTCCGAGGGTCCGCTCGCGGGCCTCGGCCACCGCCCGGTACAGCGACAGCGCCTCCTCCCAACGGCCCAGCCAGCCCAGGCCGACGGCCACCTCGCGGCGGCTGACCAGGGTGTCGGGGTGGTCGGGGCCCAGCACCCGGGCCCGGATCCCGCCCACCTGCCGGGCCTCGGCCACGGCCTCCTCCCAGCGGGCGAGCCGGCCCAGGTTGACGCCGAGACCGTGCCGGGCGCGCAGGGTCTCCGGGTCCTCCGCCCCGTAGGCGCGGGTGCGGTCGCGGACCAGGCCGCGGTAGAGGTCCAGGGCCTCGGCGCTGCGGCCGAGCCGGCCCAGGCCGATGCCGGTCTCGTAGCGGGCGGCGAGGGTGTCGGGGTGGTCCCGGCCCAGGGTGCGCTCCCGGGCGGCGGCCACCGAGCGGTAGGTCTCCAGGGCCTCCTCCCAGCGGCCGAGCCCGCCGAGCAGGTAGGCGACCTCGTAGCGGCTGGTGAGGGTCTCGGCGTCCTCGGGTCCCAGGAGCCGGGCCCGGTCGGCGGCGACCGCGGTGACCGTCGCGAGGGCCTCCGCCGGGCGGCCGAGTCCGCTCAGGCTGTGGGCGAGGTTGTGGCGGCAGCGCAGGGTGTCGGGGTGGTCCGGTCCGGCGGTCCGCTCCCGGATCGCGAGGACCTGCGCGTACAGCTCGTACGCCTCCTGGTGACGGCCCAGCCGGTCGAGCACGTACGCCATCTCCTGGCGGGCGGCCAGGGTGCCGGGGTGCTCGGGGCCGAGGGCCGTGCCGCGCAGCTCCGCGACGCGGCCGTACTCGATGAGCGCGTCGGCGGCCCGGCCCGCCCGGACCAGCGCGAAGGCCAGGGCGCAGCGGCCCGCGAGGGTGGCGGTGTGTTCGGGGCCGAGGGTCTCGGCGCGGCCGGCGGCGGCCTCCCGGTGGGCCTCGACGGCCTCGGTCCAGCGGCCGGCCCGGCCGAGGGCCAGGCCGTGGGCGTAGCGCGCCTCGGGGTCGGGGCCGGTGGCCGCGGCGGTTCCGGCGGGGCCGGACAGTCGGGGGTCGGCGGGGCGGGCGGGGCCGCTCCCGGCGGCGTGCCGGGGCGGGGGCCCCGAGGGCGCGGGCCGGGCCGGGCGGGTCCAGACCCCGGTGAGGGCGCGGGCCCAGGCGCCGCTGTCGCGGGTGCCGGCGGGCAGTACCCGGGGTCCGTGGCCCAGGGCGCGGGCCCAGGGGGGCAGCGGGGGCGCCGGGGTGGTGGGGTCGGTGCCGGCCGCGGGTCCGACGGGGGTCGGAGGGGCGGCGGTGTGGCCGGTGGGGGCCGGGTAGGCGGCGTGGGCGGTGGGAACCCCGCCGACGGCACCGGATGCCGTCGGTGCCCCGAGGTCGCCGGTGGTGTGGTGGGTCCGCCCGGTGCCGGGGCCGGGCGGGGCCGACAGCGGGGCGGGTGCGGCGGGGACGTGGGGCCGGGCCGGGCCGTGTTCGGCGGTCCGGGCGTCGGTGAGGCGGAAGAAGAGGGTGCGGGCGTCCCGTGGGCGGGCCTCCGGCTCCTTGGCGAGCAGGTCGAGGACGGCCGCCTCGAAGGAGGCCGGGAGTTCGGGCCGGTGGGTGCGGAGCGGCTCGGGCTCGGTGTCACGGTGCCCCACCAGCACCGACCAGGAGTCCCCGAGGTCGAACGGCGGGGCGCCGGTGGCGATCTCGTAGAGGACGCAGCCGAGGGAGTACAGGTCGCTGCGGTGGTCGACCTCGTTGCCGGCGATCTGTTCGGGCGACATGTAGTGCGGGGTGCCCATGGCCATCCCGCCGCCGTTCAACTTCGCGGTGAAGCCGATGTCGTGGGCGAGGCGGGCGATGCCGAAGTCGCAGATCTTCACCGTGCCGTCGGTGAGCCGCATGATGTTGGCGGGCTTGAGGTCCCGGTGCACGATGCCCTGCTCGTGGGTGTACGCGAGGGCGGCCGCGACCTGTTCGGCGATGTCGAGGACCTCCTCGACGGGGAGCGGGCGCTGCTCGTTCTCGTCGAGGAGCTGGCTGAGGTTGCGGCCGTGCAGCAGTTCCATGACGAGGAAGAGGGCGCCGCCCTCGGCGCTGTCGTCGCCGAAGTCGTGGACCACGGTGACCCCGCGGTGCTGGAGCGAGGCGGCCACGCGGGCCTCCCGGCGGAAGCGCTCCTTCAGGACGCGGGCGAAGTTCGGGTCGTGGTCGGGTCCGAACGCCTTGAGGCATTTGACGGCGACCTGCCGTCCCAGGGACTCGTCGCGTGCCCGCCAGACCTCGCCCATGCCACCGCGCCCGATGAGATCGAGCGGCCGGTACCTGCCCTGGATCAGTCTGGTTTCCGCCAGTTCCGCCATGTCGTGTTGCCGCCCCCGTCGTGGTGCCGTGCCCTCCCCGGCCCGACCAGTATGGCCGTCCCCCCGTGCAGTGTGTACGGGGAGGGGCGGCTGCCGGGACCCAGGCGCGCCATCGCTCTCAAGATGTGACCCGGCGGCAGCCGCCACCGCAACCGGGCGGGGACGGCGCGCAGCAGGAGGCCGGTGAGGCGCAGGCGACGGGTGACGCGGTGGGCCGGTGGGACGGCACGACCGTACAGGTGGTGCGCGTATCCGGGCAGGCAGCCGTAGGCCAGGGCGGCCACCGGGGGCCACAGCAGGGCCCGGAAGGGGCGGAGGACGGCGGGGACCGGGGGGCGCCTCAGGAAGGCGTCGACGGCCCGCGCGTCGGGCCCCGCGGCGAGCTCGGGGAGGACCTTCCGGAAGTACGCGGCGAGGGCGGCGGTGCTGTCGGGGACCCGTTCCGGATCGAGTCCGACGAGCCGGGCGGACCTACGATTTTCGGCCACGTAGGCGTCGGCCTGGGCGTCGGTGAGGCGGACTCCGGAGCGGCGCAGCACGTGCAGGAAGGAGTCGATCTGTGCGCAGTGCACCCAGAGCAGGAGGTCCGGGTCGTCGACCCGGAAGGGGGTGCCGGTGGTGGGGTCGTCCGCGCCGAGGCGGGCGTGGATGCCGCGGACCCGGGCCCCGGCGCGCTCCGCGGCCTCGGTGGTGCCGTAGGTGACGGTGCCGACGAAGTCGGCGGTGCGCAGCAGCCGTCCCCAGGGGTCCTGGCGGAAGTCGCTGTTGGCGAGGACGCCGCGGACGGCCCGGGGGTGGAGGGCCTGGAGCCAGAGGGCGCGGATCCCGGCGATCCACATGACCGGGTCCCCGTGCACGTTCCAGGTGACGGAGCCGGGTCCGTGGAGGCCGGGGTCGGGCGGGGCCGCCCCGCCGGGCCGGGGGCCGGATCGGGACCGCGGGCCGGGCCGCGGCGCGGACTCCGGTACGGGCTCCGACGCGGGGTCCGGTACGGACGCGGAACCGGGCTCCGGTACGGGCTCCGGTACGGGTGCGGTCATCCGTGGCCTCCTGCGGCCGGGTCGCGCGCGGCCGGGTCACTTGCAGGCGAAGCGGATCGCCTCCACCGGGCGGAACTCCATGGGCGGCAGACCGGCCGCCTCGAAGACGACCACGTCGCTCGACTCCAGTGTGATCCATCCGGCGGTCTCGTTCGCCTTCCGGTCCGCGCGGGGGCCGTCCACCCCGCTGTCGACGTCGGTGCGCAGGCGGCTGAGTTCCCAGTGCCGCCCGCCGAAGGTGAGGTTGCCCACCCCGCAGTGGGTGTAGAGGTCGTACGGGTACCAGGTGCCTTGGCGCGGTGCGGCGGGCCCGCGGCGCGGGTGGTCGGCGTCGGGGGCGCCGAGCGCGGGCCGCTCCTCCCCCGCGGCCACCGGCCGGGGGGACGCGACCGCTCCCGCGCAGCCGGTGAGCGCGAGGAGCAGCGCCAGGGCGGGGAACAGCCGGGGCGTGCGGGGCATGAGGGGCACCTTCCGTCCGAAACGGTGATCCCCCCTGTGACGCGCCGCCCCCGCCCCCGGTTCCCCTCCCGCCCTGGTCACCGGGTCGGGCCGGGGGCTCCGGGAGCGGTGGGCGGGGTCAGCGGCGGACGCGGGGCATGCCGAGGCCGATCCAGGAGATGATCTCCCGCTGGATCTCGTTGTTGCCGCCGCCGAAGGTGAAGATGACGGCGCTGCGGTAGCCGCGTTCGAGTTCGCCGTGCAGGACCGCGCCGGCGGAGCCGTCCTTGAGGGATCCGGCGGAGCC
The DNA here is from genome assembly GCF_040302735.1 of Streptomyces sp. NPDC097619. Lineage (NCBI taxonomy): Bacteria > Bacillati > Actinomycetota > Actinomycetes > Kitasatosporales > Streptomycetaceae > Streptomyces > Streptomyces sp. NPDC097619. Next base: position 31,401 of record NZ_JBEOSD010000045.1, read on the forward strand.
GACGACCTCCATGAGCCAGGCGTAGGCGTCGCGGCGGGCCTCGGAGCCGTAGACCTTGACGGCGGAGGCGTCCTGGGGGGTGAGGGTGCCGTCCTGGGCGGCGTTCACCATCTGCCAGTTGAGCAGTTTCATGGCGTCGAGCCGGGCGTGGGTGCGGGCCAGTCGGCCGCGGACCCAGCCGAGGTCGATCACGCGTCGCCCGTCGGCCAGTTTGGTCTCGGCGGCCCAGCGCTGCACGTCGTGGAGGGCGCGGATGGCCATGGTGCCGTGGGCGGCGAGGGTGACCCGTTCGTGGTTGAGCTGGTTGGTGATCAGGCGCCAGCCCTTGTTCTCCTGGCCGACCCGGCGGGAGGCGGGGACGCGGATGTCCTCGTAGTAGCTGGCGGTGGTGTCGTGGGAGGCGAGGGTGTTGATCACGGTGCAGCTGTAGCCGGGGTCGGACGTGGGGACCAGCAGCATGGTGATGCCCTTGTGGGCGGGGGCCTGCGGGTCGGTGCGGACGGCCAGCCAGACCCAGTCGGCGGTGTCGCCGTTGGTAGTCCAGATCTTCTGGCCGTTGACCGTGTAGGTGCCGGTCTCCTCGTCGCCCTCGCGGACGGCCTTGCACTTCAGGGCGGCGAGGTCGGTGCCGGCGTCGGGTTCGCTGTAGCCGATGGCGAAGTCGATCTCCCCGGAGAGGATCCCGGGGAGGAAGTACCGCTTCTGTTCCTCGGTCCCGAACTGCATGATCGTCGGGCCGACGGTGTTGAGGGCCATCAGCGGCAGCGGGACCACGGCCTGGGCGGCCTCGTCGAAGAAGATGAACTGGTCCATGGCGGACATCCCGCGGCCCCCGTACTCCCGGGGCCAGCCGACGCCGAGCCATCCGTCGGCGCCGAGCCGGCGGATGGTCTCGCGGTAGAACCTCTTCTGGGCCGCGGGGTCCCCGTAGCGCGTGGAGACGTCCGCGGGCACCAGCTCGGCGAAGTAGGCGCGCAGTTCCGCGCGCAACTGCTGCTGCTCAGGCGTGTATTCGAGGTGCACGGCCCCTCCAGGACTCCGGCTGCTCGGCGGCGCACAGAGTAGAACCTGTTCCAAGAATCCGGAAGGGGCCCGGGGTCGGACCGCCCGCTCCCGGCGGTCCGCCCGGGAGCGGGCCGCCGGACGGTGGACGAGGCGCCGACCGCGGGCCGACCGCCCCGCGGAAGCTCCGAACGGACGGCCCGGGTCCGACTCGGATCGAACGACTCGGGTCGAACGGAGTCGGACGGGGCGGGTCGGGGCGGTGTGCGGGGCGGGTCGGGCCCGGACGGCGCCCGTCCGGGCGGACGGTTCGGATCAGACGGCGGCGGGGGCGACCGCCGGCCGCCCCGCGCCCAGGGCGGTGATGAGGTCCGCGGCGGCCCGGACCATCGCGGCCCGTCCCGCCGACAGGTAGGTGCGGGAGTCCACGGCGCCGGGATGGGCGTCGAGGTGGGCGCGGATGGCGTCGGTCATGGCCACGTTGAGGGCCGTGCCGATGTTCACCTTGGCGATGCCGCCGGCCACGGCCGCCGCGAGCTCCGCGTCCGGGAGGCCGGAGGACCCGTGCAGGACCAGCGGGACGTCCACGGCGGCGGACAGCCGGGCCAGCAGGGCGTGGTCCACGGCCCCGGTGCGGGTGGTCATGGCGTGCACGGAGCCGATGGCCACGGCCAGGGCGTCCACCCCGGAGGCCGCCGTGAAGGCGCGGGCCTCCTCGGGATCGGTGCGGGCGCCGGGGGCGTGCGCGTCGAGGGGGGCGGCCCCGCCCTTGCCGCCGACCTCGCCGAGTTCGGCCTCGATCCACAGTCCGTGGGCGTGGGCCCACTCGGCGGCGTCCCGGGTGGCGGCCAGGTTCTCGGCGTAGGGCAGGTGGGAGGCGTCGATCATGACGGAGCCGAACCCGGCCGCGGCGGCCTGCCGCAGCAGGGCGGGGCTCTTGACGTGGTCGAGGTGGAGGCCGACGGGAACGGCCGCCTCCGCGGCGGCCGCGGCGGCCGCGGCGGCCAGCGGGAGCAGCCGGCCCTGCCGGTACTTGACGGCGTTCTCGCTGATCTGGAGGACCACGGGGCTGCCCACGGACTCGGCCCCGGCGATGACCGCCTCGGCGTGCTCCAGCGTGATGATGTTGAAGGCGGCGATCGCGCCGCCCCCGGCGGCGGCGCCGGCGACCAGGGTGCCGGTGGGGACGAGGCTCATCGGGCCTCCCCGGCCAGGATCACCGAACGGGTCAGGTGGCGGGGGCTGTCCGGGTCCAGGCCGCGGCGGGCGGCCACGGCCAGCGCGAGGCGCTGGGCGCGGACGAGTTCGGCGAGGGGGTCCAGGGTGCCCTGGACCCACTGGCCGCCGGTGGCGGCGACCTGCTCGGGCAGGCCTGTCGGGGCCTCGCCGAACATCCAGGTGGCGCTGGTCTCCCCGGTGACGCTGATCGGGCCGTGCCGGTACTCCATCGCCGGGTACGCCTCCGCCCAGGAGAGGGACGCCTCGCGCATCTTCAGGGCGGCCTCCTCGGCGAGCCCGGCGGTCCAGCCGCGGCCGAGGAAGGTGAACTGGGCGCGGCCGTCGAGCCCTTCGGGGAGGGGGTCGGCCAGGGCGGTGCGGGCGTCGGCCACGGCCCGGGGGGTGTGCGCGCCGACGTGCGCGCGGAGCAGGGTGAGGGCGGTGGTGGCGAACCGGGTCTGGACCACGGAGCGTTCGTCGGCGAAGTCCAGGGTGACCAGGGCGTCCGCGAGGGCGGCGACCGGGGTGTCGGGGTCGCCGATGACGGCGGTGGTGGGGACGGTGCCTCGCAGGGCGGCGAGCAGGTCGAGGACCTCGGTGGTGGTGCCGGAGCGGGTCAGGGCGATCACCCGGTCGTAGCGGCGCCCGGTGGGGAACTCGGAGGCGGGGAAGGCGTCGGTCTCCCCCAGTCCGGCGGACTCCCGCAGGGCGGCCGCGGCGCGGGCCATGAAGTAGGAGGTGCCGCATCCGGTGATCGCGACGCGTTCCCCGGGGGCGGGGAGGGCCGTGCGGTGGGCGGGGGCCAGTTCGGCGGCGCGCTGCCAGCACTCCGGCTGCGAGCCCAGTTCCTGCGCTGCGTGACTCATTCCAGACGACTCCCTCGGGACCTCTGTGCGTGTTCATGCAAGTTAGCGCGTGGTTTCGAGCAACTTCAAGCATCGACGGGAGGAAGGTGCCCGCCGGTGGGCCGTGCGAGGGCCCGTCGTCGCGCTCCTGGGCCGCCGTGTCGGGACCCTGCCCCGGGACGGCGCGTACGATGCCGGTCGGCCCGGACCCGCCCGCCGAGGGGCCGGACCCCGACCCCGAGGATGCCCCATGTCCCGCGACGCCCGTTGGAAGACACTGCTGGACCTGCTCGTCGAGCGCGGCCGCCTGGACGTGGACAGCACCGCCGCCGAGCTGGGGGTCTCCGCCGCCACGGTGCGCAGGGACTTCGACCAGCTCGCCGAGCAGCAGTTGCTGGTCCGCACCCGTGGCGGGGCCGTGGTGCACGGCGTGTCGTACGAGCTGCCGCTGCGCTACCGCGGCTCCCGGCAGGCCGCCGAGAAGCAGCGGATCGGCACGGCCGTCGCGGAACTGGTCGCCCCGGGCGAGGTGGTGGGCCTGACCGGCGGCACCACCACCACCGAGGTGGCCCGCGCCCTCGCGAGCCGGGCGGACCTGGCCGGGGAGGGCCCGGGCACGGTCACCCTGACGGTGGTCACCAACGCCCTCAACATCGCGGCCGAGCTGGCCATCCGCCCCCAGTTCAAGGTGGTGGTCACGGGCGGGGTGGCCCGCCCGCAGACCTACGAGCTCACCGGACCGCTCGCCGACGGGGTGCTGGGGCAGATCTCCCTGGACACGGCCGTCCTCGGCGTGGACGCCTTCGACCCGCGGGACGGGGCCGGCGCCCACGACCAGGACGAGGCCGCCATCAACCGACTGCTGTGCGAACGGGCCCGGCGGGTGGTCGTCGCCACCGACTCCAGCAAGCTGGGGCGGCGCGCCTTCGCCCGGATCTGCGCCGCCGACCGGGTGGACGTCCTCGTCACGGACGGGTCGGTGGCCCCGGCGACGGTGGCGGAGTTCCGTGACGCGGGTGTCGAGGTGCAGGTCGTCTGAACCCCCGTTCCCGACGAACTGCCGTACTCCCCGGCACCCGCGCCACGCGACGGAGCGCCCCTGGCGGGCGGCGGAACGGGCGGACCGGACCGGCCCCCGGCGGGCGGCACGCGGGCAGCGGGGCACGCCCCGGCCCGTACGGCCCTCCCACCTTCGGTCACGCCCCCGGCCGGGAACAACGCCGAAAGCTGCAACAATCGGTCACTCTGGATGACCGATGGAGGTAGGGGTGCTGGAACGGCACGAGCTGGAGGGTTTCCTGGCCCTCGCCGAAGAACTGCACTTCGGACGTGCCGCGGACCGCCTCACGGTGTCCCGCGCCCACATCAGCCAGACCATCAAGAAGCTGGAGCGGCGGATCGGCGCCCCGCTGTTCCTCCGCACCAGCCGTCGGGTGGCGCTCACCCCGATCGGCGAGCGGCTGCGCGCGGACCTGCTCCCGCACCACCGCGGCATCACCGAGGCCGTGCACCGCGCGATGGCCGCCGCCCGGGGCACCACGGGCACGCTGCGCGTCGGCTTCGTCGGGGCGCTGTGGGGCCAGTTGTTCGTGCTGGCCGCCGACGCCTTCCGGGACTCGCACCCCGACTGCTGTGTGGACCTGCGGGAGTACGCCTTCGGCGTGGCCCAGGAGCCGGTCCGCAGCGGCGAGGTGGACCTGATGAACGCGAGCTTCCCGGTGCTGGAGGAGGACCTCGTGACGGGCCCGCCGCTGGTCCGCGAGCCCCGCATGCTGGCGATCTCCTCGGCCCATCCGCTGGCCGCCCGCCCGTTCCTGACGATCGCGGACCTGGCCGGCCTCACGATGATCCGCACCCCGACGATGCCCGACTACTGGACCCGCTCCCGGACCCTGCTCGGCGACGAGGAGCCGCTGCCCGCCACCCCGCAGGGCCCCCGCGCGACCTCGCTCCAGGAGGGCCTGGCGCTGATCGCCGCCGGCAAGGGGGTGTACCCGGTCGGCGCCCAGGTGGTCCGCTTCTACCAGCGCCCCGACCTGGCGTACGTCCCCCTCACGGACGCCCCGGTGCTGGACTGGGGCCTGGTCTGGAAGGCGGGCCACGAGACCCCCCTGCTGCGCGCCTTCACCGCGACCCTCGCCACCGTGGCGGCCGCCTCCGACCACCCCGGCACCCCCGACGCGTCCTCCGCGGTGTTCCCCGCCCGGGACTGACCCGTCCGGGACTGGCCCGTCCGGGTGACCGTCGCGGACGGGCGGAGCGGCGCGCCGGGGAGCGGCCCGTCCGCCGGGCTCCGTCCACGAGAGCCGATCCGCCGACGGTGACTGGCCGGGGCCGGGGCTTCGGCAGGGCCCCGGTGGTGGGTCAGGGGTGGGCCGGGTGGGGGGAGAGGTGGGCGGCCTCCTGGGTGAGGGCCGTGAGGACGCGGGCGAGGAGGGGGTGGGTCTCGGCGCCGCGGCGGACCGCGGCGAAGACGCGGCGGGTGGGGCCGGAGCCGGTCACGGGGCGGACCACGGTCTCCTTGAGTTCCGTGCCGCGCAGGGCCGAGCGGGGGACGAGCGCGACCCCGGCGCCGGCTCCCGCGAGCGCGACCACGGCCCGGAAGTCGTCGGAGGTGTGGGCCATGCGGGGCTGGAAGCCGGACTGTTCGCAGGCCAGGACCACCACGTCCTGGCAGGGGTTGCCGGGGCTCTGGCCGATCCAGTCGTCGTCGGCGAGGTCGGCGAGGGCGACCGAGGGGTGCGGGGCCAGCGCGTGCGAGGCCGGCAGCACCGCGTCGAAGGGCTCGGCGTAGAGGGGGATCAGGGTCAGGCGGGCGTCGTCGGCCCCCGGGGCCCCGCGGTACTCGACGGTCAGGGCCAGGTCGGCCTCGCCGTCCAGCAGCAGCCGCATGCTCTCGTCGCCCTCGGCGTCGCGGACCCGGACCCGGATGCCGGGGTGCTCGCGGCCCAGCCGGGCCAGGGCGGGGGCCAGGACCTCGGCGATGCCGGTGGCGAAGGCCGCCACCGTGACCTCGCCGGCCGCCCCGGCGGCGTACGCGGCCAGCTCGGCCTCGGCCCGTTCGAGCTGGGCGTGCACCTCGTGGGTGTGCGCGAGCAGGATCTCCCCGGCGGCGGTCAGCCGGAGGCCCTGGCTGCTGCGGGTGAACAGGGCGTGCCCGGTCTCCTGCTCCAGGGCGGCGAGCTGCTGGGAGACGGCGGAGGGGGTGAGGTACAGGGCGGCGGCCGCGGCGGTCACCGTACGGTGGTCCGCCACGGCGCGCAGGATGCGCAGCCGGCGGGGGTCGATCACCCCGCCATTCTGTCAGGCCGGCGGGGCCCCTCCGGACGGCCTGCCTCCGCTCCCGGCGGGCCGGCGCGGGCCGCCGTACGCGGCCCCGACGGGCCCCGCGGGCCCCGCGGCTCCGGCGGGCCGTGCAGCGGGTCCGGCGGAGAACTCCGCCGGACCCGACCGGACCCGACGGACCCCCGGACCCGCTCGACGCGGTCAGCCCTGGAGGGCGGCGCGGGCGTCGACGAAGGCGGCCACGGCGCGCTCCACGTCGGCCGTGGAGTGGGCGGCGGAGAGCTGCACCCGGATGCGGGCCTGGCCCATCGGGACCACCGGGTAGGAGAAGCCGATCACGTAGACCCCGCGCTCCAGCAGCAGTTCGGCCATGCGGGCGGCCTCCGCGGCGTCGCCGATCATGACGGGGGCGATGGCGTGGTCCCCGGGCAGGATCTCGAAGCCTGCCTCGGTCATCTTCGTGCGGAACAGCGCGGTGTTCGCGGCGAGCCGCTCGCGCAGGTCCCCCGCCGACTCCAGCAGGTCCAGGACCTTCAGGGAGGCGGCGGCGATGACCGGCGCGAGGGAGTTGGAGAAGAGGTACGGGCGGGAGCGCTGGCGCAGCAGCTCGACGATCTCGGTGCGGGCCGCGACGTAACCGCCGGAGGCGCCGCCGAGGGCCTTGCCGAGGGTGCCGGTGATGATGTCGACCCGGTCCATGACCCCGTGCAGCTCGGGGGTGCCGCGGCCGCCCGCGCCGACGAAGCCCACGGCGTGGGAGTCGTCCACCATGACCATGGCGCCGTAGCGGTCGGCCAGGTCGCAGATCTCCGTGAGCGGGGCCACGTAGCCGTCCATGGAGAAGACGCCGTCGGTGACGATCAGGGTGCGGCGGGCCCCGCCCTCGGCGGCCGCCTTCAGCTGGGCCTCCAGGTCGGCCATGTCGCGGTTGGCGTAGCGGAAGCGGCGGGCCTTGGAGAGGCGGATGCCGTCGATGATCGAGGCGTGGTTGAGGGCGTCGGAGACCACCGCGTCCTCGGCGCCCAGGAGGGTCTCGAACACGCCGCCGTTGGCGTCGAAGCAGGAGGAGTACAGGATCGTGTCCTCCTGCCCGAGGAAGGCCGACAGGCGCTGCTCCAGCTCCTTGTGGACCTCCTGGGTGCCGCAGATGAAGCGGACCGAGGCCATGCCGTAGCCCCAGCGGTCCAGGGCGTCCTTGGCGGCGGAGACGACCTCGGGGTGGTCGGCCAGGCCGAGGTAGTTGTTGGCGCAGAAGTTGAGCACCTCGCCGGGGGCGCCGCCCGCGGTGACGGCGACGGAGGCGTTCTGCGGGGTCCCGATGACCCGCTCGGGCTTGTGCAGGCCGGCCTCGCGGATCTCGTCGAGGGTGGCCCGGAGGTCGGCGCGTACGGACTCGAACATGCTGCGGTCTCTCCCGGAGTGCGGTCGGAATGCGGTGGACGTGACGGCTGGGGGGTGGGGCCGGACCCCGCGGAGGGGGGAGGGTGGTGCGGGGTCCGGCGCCCGCGGAAGGGGGTGGTGGACCGACCCCCGTGGATGGTGCGGGTGCCCGCCGGTCCGTTCGCGCGGGCCGGCGGGGCGGGGTGGGGCTCAGGCGGTCCAGTCGAGGATGATCTTGCCGCTGCGGGCGGTGGCGGCCTCGTCGAACGCGGCCTCGAAGTCCCGGAAGGAGTAGCGGCCGGTGATGACCGGGCTCAGGTCCAGGCCGCCTTCGAGCAGCACCGTCATCGCGTACCAGGTCTCGAACATCTCCCGGCCGTAGATCCCCTTGATGGTGATCATGGAGGTGACGATCTTGGCCCAGTCCACCGGGAACTCCTGGGCGGGCAGGCCCAGCATCGCGATGCGGCCGCCGTGCGTCATGTTGTCGATCATGTCGCGCATGGCCTCGGGACGACCCGACATCTCCAGGCCGATGTCGAAGCCCTCGCGCAGGCCCAGCCGCTCCTGCGCGGCGGCGATCGAGGATTCGGCCACGTTCACCGCCAGGGTGGCCCCGGCCTTGCGGGCCAGCTCCAGGCGCTCGGGACTGATGTCGGTGATGACCACGTTGCGGGCGCCGGCGTGCCGGGCCACCGCCGCCGCCATGATGCCGATCGGGCCCGCGCCGGTGATCAGCACGTCTTCGCCGACCAGCGGGAAGGACAGCGCGGTGTGCACGGCGTTGCCGAAGGGGTCGAAGATCGCGGCCACGTCCAGGTCCACCTTGGTGCGGTGCACCCAGACGTTGGAGGCGGGCAGCACCACGTACTCGGCGAAGGCCCCGTCCCGGCCCACGCCCAGGCCCACCGTGCTGCGGCACAGGTGGCGACGGCCCGCCAGACAGTTGCGGCACTTCCCGCACACCAGGTGGCCCTCGCCGCTCACCAGGTCGCCGACCGCGATCTCCCCGGCGCCCGCGCCGACCGCCGCGACCTCGCCGACGAACTCGTGGCCGAGGATCAGCGGGGCCTTGACCGCGCCCTGCGCCCAGCCGTCCCAGGCCCGGATGTGCAAGTCGGTACCGCAGATCCCGGTCCGCAGGACCTTGATCAGGACTTCGCCGGGTCCGTACTCGGGCTCGGGCACGTCCATGAGCCGGAGTCCGGGCTCGGCCTGGTGCTTGACGAGTGCCTTCATGGGTTCGGCTCCGCGGGGGGTGAGGGGGTGTGCGCCTCGCGGGAGACCCACGCGCCACACGGTCATCGTTGACGATCACCAATCTGACCGGTGACCGGCTGGACGTCCATCGAGGATTTCTTAAGCGGGCCGACAGCGGAACTTCACGCCTATGCTCCTCACGTGCCGTCGGGCACGGGCCGCGGTGGGCGCCGCGGGGAGGGGTGAGTGAGGGTGACGGGCGTGCCGAGCCTGCGGAGCCGTGCGCTGTCCGCAGCATTCGTGATGGCCGGGAGACGCAGACGGTGGGCGAGCGCCGAGGCGGTACGGGCCCAGGTGGCCTCGACCGCGCGGCGGCCCGCCTCCCACCTGCCGCCGCGGAGCCTGGCCCGGGCCGCGACGGTGTCCCGGAGCATCGTGGGCGCCTGGCCCGTCTACGACGTGGCCCCCCGCGACCGGGAGCCCGCCGCCCGGGTGCTGTACCTGCACGGCGGCGGCTTCATCGACGAGCTGGTCCGCCCGCACTGGTCCCTGGTGCGCACCCTGGTGGCCGCGGCGGGCGCGCACTGCGTGGTCCCCGCCTACACCCTCGCCCCGCGCGGCACCGCCGACCGCACGGTCCCCGTGGCGGCGGACCTGCTGAGCGGGCTGGTGGAATCGGGCGGGCCGGGCCCGACGGTGCTGATGGGGGACGCGGCCGGGGCGGGACTGGCCCTGGCGGCCGCGCAGCGCCTGCGCGACCGCAACGGCGTGCAGCCGGACCGGATCGTCCTGATCTCCCCCTGGCTCGACCTGTCGCTGAGCCACCCGGACCAGTCCGCGCTGGAGGCCCGGGACCCGGTGCAGACGCGGGCCGGGCTGCGGGAGGCCGGCCGGCTGTACGCGGGCACCCTCGACGCCCTGGACCCGCGGGTCAGCCCCCTGTACGGCTCCCTGTCGGGGCTGGCGCCGCTCACGGTGTTCAGCGGCACCCGGGACGTGCTGGCCACGGACAGCCGGGAGCTGATCGCTCGGGCCCGCGCGGCGGGCACCCCGGCCGAGCTGTTCGAGGCGGAGGGACAGGCCCACTGCCACCCGCTGCTGCCGGTGCCGGAGGGCCGGGCGGCGCGCGAGCACATCGTCCGCATGCTGGCCGAGAGCTGACCGGGACGAAGCGAGCGGGCGCGAGCGGACCCGAGCGGACGCGTGCCGACGCCGGTCCGTGCGGCGCCGGGGCCCGGCGGCGGGTCCCCTCGTTCGGGTGAGCGTACGTCCGGGCCCTTGCGGACCGTGGCCGGCCGCCTACGCTGACGGGATCGCGGCCGGTCACGAGAGCTCGGGCGAGGTGGACTGGGTGGACACGGAACGGAGCGGGACGGGCGCGGGCCCCGGCACGGGCGGCCCGCTGCGGCGCCGCGGACACACCGAAGCCGGGCTCACCGCACAGCTGGCGGCCCTCGGCCTCGCCCCCGGCTCGGCGCTCCTGGTCCACGCCTCGATGCGCTCGGTGGGGCCGGTGACGGCCGGCCCGAACCCGCCGCACGACCGCGGCACGGGCGGCGGCAGCGGCACGGGACCGGACGGTGGGGCCGCCGCCGTGGTGCGGGCCCTGCGGAGGGTCCTCGGACCGGCCGGGACCGTGGTGGTGCCCTCCTTCACCCCGGAGAACTCCGACACCTCGACCGCCTACCTGCGTCGGATCCGCGGCATGGACCCCCGGCAGGCGGCCGAACTCCGGGCGACGATGCCGCCGTTCGACCCGGACCGCACCCCGGCCCCCGGCATGGGGATCCTCTCCGAGACGGTCCGGCGCTCCCCCGGCGCCCTGCGCAGCGGCCATCCGCAGACCTCCTTCGCGGCCCTGGGCCCGGCCGCCGACAAGGTGCTCTCCGGGCACCGGCCGGACTGCCACCTCGGGGAGGACTCCCCGCTGGCCCGGCTGTACGAGCTGGACGCGCCGGTCCTGCTGCTGGGCGTGGGCTTCGACCGGTGCAGCGCCTTCCACCTGGCCGAGTACCGGGTGCCCGCGGCCCCGCGCCGCCGCTACCGGTGCGTGACCGCGCCCGACGGGGTGCGCCGCTGGTGGGAGTACGAGGACGCGGTGCTGGACGACTCCGACTTCGGGGCGCTCGGGGCGGACCTCGCCCGCGCGCACCCGGAGCTGGTGCGCTCCGGTCCGGTGGGCGCCGCGGCGGCCCGGCTGCTGCCGCTGCGCGCCGCGGTGGACTTCTCGGTGGACTGGCTGCCCCGGAACCGGTCGTACGGTTCGCCCGGCGACGGAGCCCGGGTCGATCGGGCCGCGTCCGACGAGGGTCCCGGCCCCGGGCCGGCCGACCGCTGACGGGGGTGCCCGGAAGTCGACGCACCGGCCCCCGCACCCGCTCCGGGCGACAGCTCCCGGACCTCGGCGTTCAATGGGCTGTATGGGTGGAACACCGGGCAGGACGGACCGGGGGGCCGGAAGGCGGCGCGCGGCCGGAGGGCGGCGGAGAGCCGTCCTCGGCGTCCGCGGCCCGCTCGTCGTATCGGGGCTGGCGGCCGTGCTGCTGGTCGCCGGGACCACCGGGGCGGTCGGCCTGCCGGCCGCCGGTCCGGGGGCGGCGACCGTGGCCGCCGCGGATCCGGTGCTGCCGGCGCCGCCGGGGCCTCAGCTGGACCGGGCGAAGGTGGACCGTGCCCTGGACCGCCTGGACTCGTACGTGGACACCGTCATGAAGAGCACCGGAGTGCCGGGGATCTCGGTGGCCGTGGTCTACCGGGACGAGGTGGTCTACCAGAAGGGGTTCGGCGTCCGTGAGGTCGGCAAGAGCGCCGCGGTCGACCCGGACACCGTCTTCCAACTGGCTTCCGTCTCCAAGCCGCTGGCGTCCACCGTGGTGGCGGGCGTGGCCGGTGAGAAGGGCGGGCCGGGATGGGACACCCCGGTGGCGGAGGAGCTGCCCGGGTTCACGCTGAAGGACCCGTGGGTGGGCTCGCACGTCACCGTCGCGGACCTGTTCTCGCACCGCAGCGGCCTCCCCGACCACGCCGGTGACCTGCTGGAGGACCTGGGCTTCGACCAGCAGTACATCCTGGACCACCTCAAGGAGGAGCCGCTCGCCCCCTTCCGCGACTCCTACGCGTACACCAACTTCGGGCTGACGGCGGCCGCCGAGGCGGTGGCACGGGGCCGGGGCACCAGCTGGCAGGCGCTGAGCCAGGAGGTGCTGTTCGGGCCGGCCGGGATGGAGGACACCAGTACCGAGTACGCGGCCTTCGCGGCGGCGACGGACCGGGCGGTGGGGCACGTCAAGGGCGCGGACGGGGCCTGGCGCCCGGGGCCGGTGCGGGATGCCGACGCGCAGGCCCCCGCGGGCGGCACCTCCTCCACGGCCCGGGACATGGCCCGCTGGCTGCGGCTCCAACTCGCGGGCGGCACCCTCGACGGCCGCCGGATCGTGCCGGAGCAGCAGCTCCTGGACACGCACCGGCCGCAGATCACCTCGCAGCCCGCGCGGAACCTCACCGGCCGCACCGGCTTCTACGGGCTGGGCTGGAACGTCTCCTACGACGACCAGGCCCGGCTGCGGCTGAGCCACACCGGCGCCTTCGACCTGGGCGCCAACAGCAACGTCACCATGCTGCCGCTGGAACAGCTGGGCATCGTGGTGCTGAGCAACGGAACCCCGGTCGGTCAGGCCGACGCGATCGCGCTGGACTTCTTCGACACCGCCCAGTACGGCAAGCCGCGCACGGACTGGCTGCCGGTGACCGCCGCCCTGTACGCGCAGGCGGAGGACGAGCACCCGGACGCCCGCTTCGACCGGCCGCCCGCCTCCCCCGCTCCGGCGGGCCCCGACACGGACTACACCGGGACCTACCGGAGCGCGTTCTACGGCCCGCTGACGGTGCGTTCGGGTCCGGAGGGGCTGACCCTCTTCCTGGGTCCGGAGCCGATGCGGTTCCCGCTGCGGCACTTCGACGGGAACACGTTCAGCATGGAGACCCGCGGCGAGAACGCGGTGGGCCGGACGGCCGTCGAGTTCGGGGACGGCACGGTCCGCATCGAGTACCTGGACGAGACGGGGCTGGGCACCTTCACCAAGGCGTCCTCCGACCCCTCGGCGGAACCCTCCGGCACCGCGCGTCCGACCGGAACCGCCACGGGCGGCCCGAGCGGAACCCCGACCGGCCCCTCCGACAGCGGCGCTCCGAGCCCGTCCGGGGAGTGACGGACGGGCTCCCCGCACCGCCTTCGGTATCGATTTCGCTGGAGTCGGCCATTCCTCTGGCGGCGCCGCGACCCTGGCCCATAATCGTCTGCACCAGCGGCCTGAAACACACTCGGGGCCGGGTCGGGGGACACGTATGCGACGGGGGGCAGCGTGCCGGAAGACGAACCGAGGGACCGGGTGCCCGGAGGGTGCCCCGGGACCGCCCGGCGGGGCACCGTACCGGGCCGCGCACAGGAACTGTCCCGGCTCATGACCGCCGTCCGCCGGGGCCGGGTGGTCACGGTCACCGGGCGGCGCCGGGCGCCCGCCGGACTGCTCGTCCGCTCGCTCGCGGACCGGCTGTCCTCCAACTTCTTCGACGGCGTGGCCCTGGTGGCCCTGGACCGGCCCTCCGGACCGGCCGAGCTGACCGGTGCGCTCGGCGCGCTGCCGGGCATGCCCTTCCTGCCCTGCGGCTGCACCGATCCGCTCTCCTGGCTCGCCGAGCGGGACATGCTCCTCGTCCTCGACGGCACCGAGGAACTGACTCCCGAAGGGCTGGACTGGCTCGGCCTGTTACTGGGGTCCGCGCCCGGCGTCCGGGTCCTCGCGGCCGGCCGGCACCCCCTGGGGCTGCCCCGGGAGCGCGTCCACCGCATGTAGGGCGCCGGCGGCCCGGGAACCGGAAGGCCACGGGGCCGGGGTGCCGTGCGGGCATGGGCGCCACCGCCACCCCCCGGGCACCAGGTGTGGTGCTCGGAGCCATGGGCAGGGCACGGGGGCGTGCCTAACGTTCCCGCCATGACGAACCACAACCGGCCGGAGCCGATCGGCCGCACCGCCCTGGTCACCGGCGGGGGCAGCGGCATCGGGCTGGCCTGCGCCCGCGCCCTGGCCGCCGCCGGGGCCACCGTGCACATCGTCGACCGCAACGCCGTCGCGGCGAAGGAGGCCGCCGCGGAGACCGGGGGTCACGCCCACGTCGTGGACCTCGCCGATCCGACGGCCGTGGCCGGACTGCCCGCCGCCGTGGACATCCTCGTCAACAGTGCCGGGCTCCAACACGTGGCCCCCGTCGAGGAGTTCCCACCGGAGCGGTTCGAGCTGATCCAGCGGGTGATGGTGACGGCCCCGTTCCTGCTGGTGCGGCACTGCCTGCCGCACATGTACGCCCGGGGCTGGGGGCGGGTGGTGAACATCTCCAGTGTGCACGGGCTGCGGGCCAGCCCCTACAAGTCGGCCTACGTGGCGGCCAAGCACGGGCTGGAGGGGCTCAGCAAGGTGGTGGCCCTCGAAGGCGCCGCGCACGGGGTGACCAGCAACTGCGTCAGCCCCGGATACGTGCGCACGCCCCTGGTGGAGGGTCAGATCGCCGCGCAGGCGGCCGTGCACGGCATTCCCCCCGACCGGGTCGCGGCCGAGGTGCTGCTGGACCGGACGGCCATCAAGCGGCTGATCGAACCGGAGGAGGTGGCCGCCGTCGCGCTGTGGCTGTGCGGCCCCGACACCGGCTTCCTCTCGGGAGCCTCGATACCGGTGGACGGGGGCTGGACCGCCCGCTGACCGGGCCCGCTCCCCCACGCGGCCGCACCCCGGCCCGTACGGCGCCCCGTCCTCCGCCCGCGCGGAGGGCGGGGCGCCGTCCATCCGTCGGGCGGTCGGGCGGGGCACCGGGGCGGCCGGTCGGTCATCGGACGGTCTGCGCGACGCGGCTCACGCCGGGCGGCCCTGGACTTACTAGGACGTCCAACTATATGTTCGTGGCACAAGGTCCGCGGTGCAGGGAAGCCGGTGTGAATCCGGCACGGTCCCGCCACTGTGACCGGGGAGTGTGCCGCCGTCCCCACGCCACTGGCGAAGTCTGCCGGGAAGGCGGGCGGCACGCGGGGATCCGGGAGTCAGGATACCGGCCGCGGAACGTTCCGTGTTGTCCACGAGGATGGAGCAGACACGCATGGCACCGGTCCGTACCCACGACCCTGGTGATCCGGCGAAGCGAACGACGGCGCCCCGCGCGTCCGCGTAGCTCCGCGACGGCCTGGCGCTCCGCCGCCGCCGTCGCTGTCCCACGGCCCGCCCCCGCGCACCCACCCACCCGGTGCGGGCGCCGGTGTGCCGTGCCATCCCCGGATCCGACCTGACGAGAGAGCAGGCAACCATGGTCCGTGAACTCACCCACTTCATCGGCGGAAAGCACACCACCGGCACCTCCGGGCTGTTCGCCGACGTCCACGACCCCAACACCGGCGCCGTCCAGGCCCGCGTCCCGCTGGCCGGACGCGCCGACACCGAGGCCGCCATCGCCGACGCCGAGGCGGCGCAGGTCGACTGGGCGCGCTGGAACCCGCAGCGGCGGGCCCGCGTGCTGCTGCGCTTCCTCCAGCTCGTCGAGGGCGAGCGCGAGGCGCTGGCCCGACTGCTGTCCGCCGAGCACGGCAAGACCGTGGCCGACGCCCACGGCGATCTCCAACGCGGCCTGGAGGTGGTGGAGTTCGCGGCGGGGATCCCGCACCTGCTGAAGGGGGAGTTCACCGACAACGCCGGTACCGGCATCGACGTGCACTCCCTGCGCAGCCCCCTCGGGGTGGTCGCGGGCATCACCCCCTTCAACTTCCCCGCGATGATCCCGCTCTGGCAGGCGGCCCCCGCCCTGGCCTGCGGGAACTCCTTCATCCTCAAGCCCTCCGAACGGGACCCGTCGGTGCCGCTGCGGCTCGCGGAGCTCTTCCTCGAAGCGGGGCTGCCGCCGGGCGTGCTCAACGTGGTCAACGGCGGCAAGGAGGCCGTGGACACCCTGCTGGAGGACCCCCGGGTCCAGGCCCTCGGATTCGTCGGCTCCACGCCGATCGCCGCGCACATCTACGCCACCGCCGCCGCGCACGGCAAGCGCGCCCAGTGCTTCGGCGGCGCCAAGAACCACATGATCGTGATGCCGGACGCCGATCTCGACCAGGCCGTGGACGCCCTCCTCGGCGCCGGATACGGCTCTGCGGGGGAACGCTGCATGGCCATCTCGGTGGCCGTGCCCGTCGGGGAGGAGACCGCCGACCGGCTGGTCGCCGCCCTCAAGGAACGGATCGCCGGCCTGCGGATCGGCCGCTCCGACGACCCCGAGGCCGACTTCGGCCCCCTGGTGAGCCGGGACGCCCTGGACCGGGTCCGCCGCTACGTGGACATCGGCGTCGGCGAGGGTGCCGAACTCGTCGTGGACGGACGGGACTTCTCCCTGCCCGGACACGAGAACGGGTACTTCACCGGAGCCACCCTCTTCGACCGGGTCTCCTCCCGCATGCGCGTCTACCGCGAGGAGATCTTCGGCCCCGTGCTGTGCGTGGTACGGGCCGCGAACTTCGAGGAGGCGCTGCGGCTGCCCAGCGAGCACCCCTTCGGCAACGGCGTGGCGATCTTCACCCGGGACGGGGACACCGCCCGCGAGTTCACCCGGCGCGTCAACACCGGCATGGTCGGCGTGAACGTGCCCATCCCGGTGCCGGTGGCCTACCACACCTTCGGCGGCTGGAAGCGGTCCGGTTTCGGCGACCTGAACCAGCACGGCCCGGACTCGGTGCGCTTCTACACCCGGACCAAGACCGTCACCACGCGCTGGCCCTCCGGGGTCAAGGAGGGCGCGTCCTTCACGATCCCCACGATGGGATGAGCGCCGTGAGCAGCACCCTCACCGAGGACCAGCTCGCCCTCGCCGAGGTCACCCTCGACTTCGCACAGGAGCGGTTGGCCCCCTACGCCGTCACCTGGGACCGCACCAAGCACTTCCCCGTGGACACCCTCCGGGAGGCGGCCGCGCTCGGGCTCGGCGGCGTGTACGTCCGCGAGGAACACGGCGGTTCCGGGCTGTCCCGGACCGACGGCGTGCTCGTCTTCGAGACCCTGGCCACCGGCTGCCCCTCCATCGCGGCCTACCTCTCCATCCACAACATGGTCGGCTGGATGATCGACCGCTACGGAGACCGGTCCCAGCGCGCCCGCTGGCTGCCCGGCCTCTGCTCCGCCGCCACGCTGGCCAGCTACTGCCTGACCGAACCGGGGGCCGGCTCCGACGCGGCGGCCCTGCGCACCCGGGCCGTCCGCGAGGGCGACCACTACGTCCTGACCGGGGTGAAGCAGTTCATCTCGGGGGCCGGGGCGGCGGGCGTCTACCTGGTGATGGCCCGCACCGGCCAGGACGGTCCCGACGGCATCTCCGCCTTCGTGGTCGAACGCGAGGACCCCGGGGTCTCCTTCGGGCCCGACGAGCAGAAGATGGGCTGGAACGCGCAGCCCACCCGCCAGGTCGTCCTCGACGGCGTGCGCGTCCCCGCCGACCGGCGGCTCGGCGCCGAGGGCGACGGCTTCCGCATCGCCATGAACGGCCTCAACGGCGGACGGCTCGGCATCGCCGCCTGCTCCCTCGGCGGAGCCCAGAGCGCCCTGGACCGCAGCCTGTCCTACCTGGCCACCCGGCGCGCCTTCGACCGGCGGCTCCTGGACGCGCAGGCCCTCCAGTTCCGGCTGGCCGACATGGCCACCGAACTCGCGGCGGCCCGCGCCCTCGTACGCCAGGCGGCCGAGGCCATGGACGCCGGCGACCCGATCGCCCCGCGCCTGTGCGCCATGGCCAAGCGGTTCGCCACCGACACCGGGTACGCCGTCGCCGACGCGGCCCTCCAACTCCACGGCGGCTACGGCTACCTCAGCGAGTACGGCATCGAGAAGATCGTCCGCGACCTGAGGGTCCACCAGATCCTGGAAGGGACCAACGAGATCATGCGCGTCATCGTCGCGCGCGGGCTCACGGAGAACCTGCGATGAGCAACGACATCCCCACCGCCCCGGCCGCCGGGGACGAGGAGCACGTCCTCCTGCGCACCGAGGGCCGCGCCGCGTACCTCACCCTCGATCGCCCCCGGGCCCTCAACGCCCTCACCCACCCCATGGTGCTGCGCCTCGAACGGGCCCTGCGGGCCTGGGCCGAGGATCCGGCCGTCGAGGTGGTCGTCCTGTCCGGGGCGGGCGAACGGGGGCTGTGCGCGGGCGGCGACATCCGTGCCATCCACGCCGACGCCCGTGCGGGCGGCACCGCCTCGGCCGCCTTCTGGCGGGACGAGTACCGGCTCAACGCCCTCATCGCCCGCTACCCCAAGCCGTACGTCGCCCTGATGGACGGCATCGTCATGGGCGGCGGCGTGGGCGTGTCCGCCCACGGCAGCGTCCGCGTGGTCACCGAACGGTCCCGGGTGGCCATGCCCGAGACCGGCATCGGCTTCGTGCCCGACGTGGGCGGCACCTACCTGCTGGCCCTCGCCCCGGGGGAACTCGGCACCCACCTGGCCCTGACGGGCGCCCCGGTGGGCGCCGCCGACGCCCTGTTGTGCGGGCTCGCGGACCACTTCGTGCCGTCCGCGGACCTGCCCGCCCTCGCGGCGGAGCTGGCCGAGTACCCGGTCCGCTCGGTGCTGGAGCGGTACGTCCGGCAGCCGCCGCCGGGCGAGCTGGCCGCCGCCCGCCCGTGGATCGACCACGGATACGCCGGCGACGACGCCGAGGAGATCGTCGACCGGTTGCTGTCCGCCGGGGAACCGGCGGCCAAGGCCGCCGCGGACACCCTGCTCGGCAAGTCCCCCACCGCCGTCAAGGTCACCCTGGAGGCCCTGCGCCGGGCCCGGCGCCTCGGGCCGCTGGAACGCGTCCTGGAGCAGGAGTACCGCGTCTCCTGCGCCGCGCTGGCCTCCCCCGACCTGGTCGAGGGGATCCGCGCCCAGGTCATCGACAAGGACCGCGCCCCGCGCTGGTCCCCGGCCCGCCTGGCGGAGGTCGACGCCGCCGACGTGGACCGCTGGTTCGCCCCGCGCGGCGCGGACGAGCTGCGGCTCGACGCGCCCTCCCCGACCCAGGAGGTCGTCTGGTGAGCAGCACCGTCGCATTCTTCGGACTCGGTCACATGGGCGGTCCCATGGCCGCCAACCTCGTGAAGGCCGGGTACCGGGTCCTGGGCTTCGACCTCGTCCCCGAGCTCGTGACGGCGGCCGTCGCCGCCGGGGTCGAGGCCGCCCCCTCGGCCGCCGGGGCCGTGGCCGAGGCCGACGCGGTGGTCACCATGCTGCCCGCGGGGCGGCACGTCCTGGCCCTGTACCGGGAGCAGGGCGTGCTGGCGGCGGCCCGGCCCGGGACGCTCTTCGTGGACTGTTCCACCATCGACGTGGCCGACGCCCGGGCCGCCCACGAGGCCGTGGTCGCCGCCGGGCACCGGGCCCTGGACGCCCCGGTGTCCGGCGGAGTGGTGGGCGCCGAGGCGGGCACCCTCACCTTCATGGCGGGGGGCGGGGCGGAGGAGTTCGCCGCGGCCGCTCCGCTGCTCGACGCGATGGGCCGCAAGGCCGTGCACTGCGGGGACGCGGGCGCCGGGCAGGCCGCGAAGATCTGCAACAACATGATCCTCGCCGTCTCCATGATCGGCGTCAGCGAGGCCTTCGTGCTCGCCGAGAGCCTGGGCCTGGACCACCGGGCGCTGTACGAGGTGGCGTCCACGGCCTCGGGGCAGTGCTGGGCCCTGACCGTGAACTGTCCCGTGCCCGGGCCCGTCCCGGGCAGCCCCGCCAACCGGGAGTACCGTCCCGGTTTCGCGGCCCCGCTGATGGCCAAGGACCTCGGGCTCGCCGCGAACGCGCTGCGGGCCGGCGGGGTCGAGGCTCCGCTGGGTCTCAAGGCCGCAGAGATGTACGCCGCGTTCGCCGCCGGGGAGGGAGCCGAGCTCGACTTCTCGGCGATCGTCCGCACCCTCCGCCCCGCCGGCACCCGAGAGAACGGAACCCCCGCATGACGTACGAGACCATCCGGCTGGAGCGCAAGGGCCGCGTCGCCCTGCTCACCCTGGACCGGCCCGAGGCCCTGAACGCCCTGAACCTCCAGGTGATGCGGGAGGTCGTGGCCGCGACCGAGGAGCTGGACCGGGACCCGGACGTCGGCTGCATCGTGCTGACGGGTTCCGCGAAGGCGTTCGCCGCGGGCGCCGACATCAAGGAGATGCGTCCGCAGGGCTACCTGGACATGTACCTCTCGGACTGGTTCACGGCCTGGGACCGGCTCGGGGCGGTCCGTACCCCCACCCTCGCCGCGGTGTCCGGCTACGCCCTCGGCGGCGGCTGCGAACTGGCCATGCTCTGCGACGTCCTCCTCGCGGCGGACACCGCGAAGTTCGGGCAGCCCGAGATCAAGCTCGGGGTGATCCCGGGCATCGGCGGATCGCAGCGCCTGACCCGGGCCGTCGGCAAGGCCAAGGCGATGGAGCTGTGCCTGACCGGCCGCACCATGGGTGCCGAGGAGGCCGAACGCGCCGGGCTGGTCTCCCGGATCGTCCCGGCCGACGAGCTGTTGGACGAGGCCCTGGCGGTGGCGACGACCATCGCCGGGATGTCCAAGCCGGTCGCGATGATGGCCAAGGAGGCCGTGAACCGGGCCTTCGAGACCACCCTCACCGAGGGGGTCCGCTTCGAACGGCGGCTCTTCCACGCGGTGTTCGCCACCGCGGACCAGAAGGAGGGCATGACGGCCTTCGCCGACAAGCGACCGCCGCTCTTCACGCACCGCTGACGCCCGTCCCCGACCACCACCGCTGACACCCACTGCCACGCGTCGCGGGGCCGGGAGACGAAACGCGTTCGACCAAGACCGTACGAGTGAAGAAGTGAAGTCCTGAATCACGGCCCGCAGGGGGCCGGACGGGGAGAGGGGGAAGGGCC
>NZ_JBEOSD010000046.1:0-52043 GCF_040302735.1 Streptomyces sp. NPDC097619
GGCGGTCGTCGTCCGTCCGGACCGGATCGGTCCGCCCCGCACCGGCTCGCGGGTCAGCGGTCCGCCGTCGACTTCCGGAGCTGTGCCCTGACGTGCTGCTCGGGCACGGTGGGGGAGGCGGCGATGTCGTCGTACGTGTGGAAGAGCAGGCGGTTGTCCCCCACCGCCGCGTACACGGCCGTCCACCGCTCCCCGCCCGTGCCCCAGGTCGCGTCGAGGAGGAAGGCCACGACGGGGGCCTCCACGGCGGAGAACGGCACCGGCCGCACCGTGTAGGTGGCATCGCCCTCGGGCGTGGGAACGACGGGGACGGGGCAGCCGCCGTGGACGGCACGGGCCAGTCCCGCGAACGCGGCCCGGCCCGCCCCGGGGCTCAGGGCGCCCGCGCTGACGTGCAGCTTCGTCTCCGCCGTGACGTGGACGGACGCCTCGTCCACGAGCGGATGGACGAGCACGGCGGCGGCCAGGGGCGCGCATCCAGGCGAGGCCGCGGAGATCCGCTCGACGGCCGCACGGCTCGCGGACAGCGCCGAAGGATCCCGTGCCACGGCCTCGATCCGCGTCCCCGCGGGCAGTTCCCCGGCGGCCGGCAGGCTTCGCTTCGACTCCGCGGGGGACAGCGGGGCGGCCTCCCGCCAGGGGACTTCGGTCGCGGACCCCTGCCCGCCGCCACCCGAATCCGAGGCAGGCGCGGAGCCGGAGCCCGCACCCGGCCGGTCGACCGGTGCGGTGCCCCCGGCCGGACAGCTCGCGAGCAGCAGCACCGTCAGCAACGGCACCGCCTTCAACGCGCCGTTCCCGCCGCGTCCGCCCTTCGCCGTTCTCATGGGATCCCCCTTCGCCGCGCACCGCTCCGGCCCCGGCGTCCTCCCGTCGACGCCGCTGGATTCCTGCCCGTTCCGGCGGCGGGGGAACGTATCGTCGGCATATCGAAAACCGGATACGCCGGCGCAACGGGCGGGGGCGTTCCCTGGGGGGATGGTGAAGCGAACCGTCGTGCCCGCCGGGCCGTCCCGTCCCCCGCGCGCCCTCCTCGTCCCCGTTCTGGTCCTCGCGGGGCTCGCCGGGGTGCTCTTCCCGCTGCGCCGGATGCTGCTGATGGCGGCCCCGGTGTGCTTCGCGGGGCGGTGGCACGGCTGCGGGGACACCTTCAACGGCGTGGTGCTGATGACGCTCCTGCTGGTCCCGGTCGGTCTGCTCGTGGCCGCCGGCCTCGCCTCCCGGCGGCGGGCGGCGGGGGTCGACCGGGTCTCCGCGTGGCGGCGCTCGCTGGCCGAGGTGGGGATGGTGCACGGGACGGTCCCGTTCGTGTGGCTGATCCTGATGCCCGGCGCCGGGGCCGGCGTGGTGCCCGGCCGGACCAGCCTGGTGCCGCTGCGCGACCTGCTCGTGATGGGCCCGCTGGGCATCGTCGGGAACCTGCTCGTCTTCGCCGCCCTCGGGTTCTTCGCCCCGGTCCGCTGGACCGCCCTCGCCTCCGTACCCAGGGTCCTGGCGCTCGGGGCGGGGTGCTCGGTCCTGGTCGAGACCGCGCAGTACGTGCTGAAGCTGGACCGGGTGTCATCGGTGGACGACGTCCTCCTCAACGCGAGCGGCGCCGCCCTGGCGGCCCTGGCCTCCCACCGCTGGTGGCGCCACGCCCACGAAGCCCCCCTGGACCCGACCCCCGCCCCGCCCTCCGCCCGCCCCACCCCGGCACAGCCGTGACCGCCCCGACCGGGCCGACCCATCCGGGCACCGGAACGCCGCACTCCCTAGGCTGCCACCATGCGCGTACTGATCCTTGAGGACGAGCCCTACCTCGCCGAGGCCGTCCGGGACGGGCTCCGGCTGGAGGCCATCGCCGCCGACATCGCCGGCGACGGCGACACCGCCCTGGAGCTGCTCGACCTGCACGCGTACGACCTCGCGGTCCTCGACCGGGACGTCCCGGGCCCGTCCGGCGACGAGGTGGCCCGCCGCATCGTGGCCTCCGGCAGCGGCATCCCGATCCTGATGCTCACCGCCGCCGACCGGATCGACGACAAGGAGTCCGGGTTCGCCCTCGGCGCCGACGACTACCTCACCAAACCCTTCGAGCTGCGCGAACTCGTGCTGAGGCTGCGGGCCCTCGACCGCAGGCGCGGGCACTCCCGACCCCCGGTGCGCGAGATCGCGGGCCTGCGGGTGGACCCGTTCCGCAGGGAGGTGTTCCGCGACGGCCGGTACGTGGCGCTGACGCGCAAGCAGTTCGCGGTGCTGGAGGTGCTGGTGGCGGCCGAGGGCGGGGTCGTCAGCGCGGAGGACCTGCTCGCCCGGGCCTGGGACGAGAACGCCGACCCCTTCACCAACGCGGTCCGCATCACCGTGTCCGCCCTGCGCAAACGACTCGGCGAACCGTGGGCGATCGCCACGGTGCCCGGCGTCGGCTACCGCATCGACACCGGCGGCGACGGGGGTGGCAGCGCTGGTGCGGGGACGGGCGCCGCCCGATGACTTCCGCGGGCACCGGCACCAGGACAGGGGCCGTGCCGCCGGATCCCGCGCGCCGCCGCGGGATGAGCGTCCGGCTCAAGCTGACCCTCAGCTACGCCGGGTTCCTCGCGCTCGCGGGGGCGCTGCTGCTGGTCGTGGTGTGGCTCTACCTGCTGCGGTACGTGCCCGACAACGACCAAGGGCTGCTGGGGGTGGCGCCGAACCGCTGGCTGCTCGTCCGGATCTTCTTCCCGGCCGCCGCCGTGGCGATGGCGGGGCTGCTGGTGTTCGGCCTGGTCGGGGGCTGGTTCCTGGCGGGCCGGATGCTGGCACCGCTCGGCCGGATCACCGCCGTGGCCCGGACGGCCGGAGGGGCCGACCTGTCCCGGCGGATCGGGCTGACCGGCCGCCACGACGAGTTCCGGGAGCTGGCCGACGCCTTCGACGGCATGCTCGGACGGCTGGAGTCCCACGTGGCCGAGCAACGGCGCTTCGCCGCCAACGCCTCCCACGAGCTGCGCACCCCGCTGGCCGTCACGCAGTCGCTGCTCGACCTGGCCGCCCGGGATCCGTCGTACGACCGGGAGGAACTGCTCGCCCGCCTGCGGACCGTGAACGCGCGGGCGACCGGGCTCACGGAGGCGCTGCTGCTGCTCGCCCGCAGCGACAGCGGGAGCTTCGTCCGGGAGGAGGTGGACCTGTCGCTCCTCGCCGAGGAGGCCACCGAGGAGCTGCTGCCCCTGGCCGAACGGCGCGGGACCACCCTCGACGTGACCGGTTCGGGGGCCCCCACGGGCGGTTCGCCGGAGCTGCTGCTCAGGATGGTGGCGAACCTGGTCCAGAACGCGGTGGTGCACAACCTCCCCTCCGGCGGCACCGTGACGGTGCACACGGAGACGCTCCGCCCCGGTGCGGGGCGGAGCGGGGGAGCGCTGCTGCGGGTGGAGAACACCGGGCCGCCGGTGCCACCGGACCTGCTGCCCACCCTCACCGAACCGTTCCGGCGCGGTGCCGGGCGGGTCCGGAGCGACGAGCACGCCGGCGCGGGTCTCGGACTGGCCCTCGCGCACGGCGTGGCACGGGCCCACGGCGGCACCCTCGACCTGAGGGCCCGCCCCGGAGGCGGCCTCCGCGTCACGGTCCTGCTGCCGCTTCCGTCGAAGGACGCGGTGCACGGGGCGTGACGCGTGGGCCGTGCACCGCGTGGGCCGTGCCGCCTCCGGTCCGCAGGGAGCCGGTACGGGTGGCCGGTACGGGCGCTACTTCTGGTCGCGGTTGTAGACCGCGCGGGACCAGCGGTACCCGAGGACGGTGAGGGCCAGGCACCAGGCGACCGCCAACCAGCCGTTGTGGCCGATCTCCGTGCCGAGGAGCAGTCCGCGCAGCGTCTCGATCGCCGGGGTGAAGGGCTGGTACTCGGCGACCGGCCGGAACCAGCCCGGCATCGCGTCCACCGGGACGAACGCGCTGGACAGCAACGGCAGCATGATCATCGGCAGGGCGTTGTTGCTGGCCGCCTCGGCGTTGGGGCTGACCAGCCCCATGCCCACCGCGATCCAGGTCAGGGCCGTCGCGAAGAGCACCAGCAGACCGAAGGCGGCCAGCCATTCCAGAGCCGTCGCGTCGGAGGAACGGAAGCCGATGGCCACGCCCACCGCGCCGACGAGCAGCACGCTGAGGACGGACTGCAGCACGCTGCCCGCCACATGGCCGATGATCACGGCGCCGCGGTGGATGGCCATGGTGCGGAAGCGGGCGATGATCCCCTCGGTCATGTCGTTGGAGACGGAGACCGCCGTGCCGACCACGGTCCCGCCGATGGTCATGAGCAGGATGCCCGGCACCAGGTAGGCGAGGTAGCGGGCCCGGTCCGCGCCCCCGCCGAGGCCCGCGCTCATCACGTCGCCGAAGACGTAGACGAAGAGGAGCAGGAGCATCACCGGGGTCAGGAGGAGATTGAGCGTCATCGACGGGTAGCGCCGGGCGTGCAGCAGGTTGCGGCGCAGCATCGTGGACGAGTCGCGGACGGCGAGGGACAGGGAACTCATCGGGCGGACTCCTCGGAGGAGGGGCGGGCGGCGGACGCGCCGGCGGGGCTGGTCGTGGCGGCGGTGGGGGTGGTGGGGGTCGTGCCGGCGGTGGGGCCGGTGGTGGCGGTCAGGGCGAAGAAGACGTCGTCGAGGTCGGGGGTGTGCACGGTCAGTTCGTCCGCCTCCACGCCCGCCGCGTCCAGCCAGTCGAGGAGGGCGCGCAGTTCGCGTTGGCTGCCGTCGCTGGGGATCCGCAGCGTCAGCGCCTCCTCGTCGCGGGTGATCTCCCGGGGCCGCAGGGCCTCGGAGGCGGCCCGGTAGGCGGCCGGATCGGCGAAGCGGAGGCTGACGTGCCCGCCCGGGACGAGCCGCTTCAGCTCCTCCGCGGTCCCCTCGGCGGCGATCCGGCCGTCGTGCAGCACGGCGATTCGATCGGCGAGCTGGTCGGCCTCTTCCAGGTACTGGGTGGTGAGGAAGACGGTGACCCCGTCCGCGACCAGCTCCCGGATGATCCGCCACATGTTGTGCCGGGAACGCGGGTCCAGCCCGGTGGTGGGCTCGTCGAGGAAGATGATCCGCGGCCCGCCGACCAGTGTCATGGCGATGTCCAGCCGCCGCTTCATGCCGCCCGAGTAGGTGGCGGCGGGCTTGTCCGCGGCCTCGGTGAGGTCGAAGCGGGCCAGGAGTTCGGCGGCCGTGCGCCGGCCCTCGGCCTTCGGGAGCCGGTGCAGGTCGGCCATCAGGAGCATGTTCTCCGTGCCGGTGATGAGCCCGTCCACGGCGGAGAACTGTCCGGTGACCCCGATGGCGGCGCGGACGGACTGCGGGGCGGCCGCGAGGTCGTGGCCGGCCACCTGCGCCCGGCCGCCGTCGGCCGAGACGAGCGTGGAGAGGATCTTCACCGCGGTGGTCTTGCCGGCGCCGTTCGGGCCGAGCAGGGCGAAGACGGATCCGGCCGGGATGTGCAGGTCGATGCCGTCGAGGACGACGCGGTACCCGTAGGACTTGCGCAGCCCCGTGGCGCTGACGGCGACCGGGGGCGTGGCGCTCCCGTCTTCGCGATGTGATGTGGGCATGACAGAACTGGGCATGTGCCCTCCGTTCAGAGGCTGAAGGGAAGAGAAGTCTCGACTTCGATCGGACGCACAGTCTCGATCTCAAGGAGAGGTTGAGGGTGAGGGTCGGGGCACTCCCCGAGGACCCCGCCCCTGTCCGGCCCCGCAGTTCCGCCGCCGGTCCGCTGCGGGGCGGGTGGGCGGCGGGTCAGGACTTGGCGCGGAGGACCTCGACGTTCCCGTAGCGCGTGCGCGCCCGGACCTTCACGGTCTCCTCGCTCTCCTCCGGCCCCTCGGCCGAGGCGAGCCCGTTCCGTACGTGACCGTTGTCCGACCTGACGTCGAGCCAGGCGGCCGTACCGGCGCGGACTCCGATCTCGATGGACCCGTACGAGGTCTCCAGCTGCGCGGTGCCGCGCGCCACGTCCCCGAGCCGCAGGGTCCCGTGGGCGGTGGTGGCGGTGACCGAGTCCTCGGCGCGCAGGACGTCGATGTCGCCGTTGGCCCCGCTGACCCGCAGTTCCCCGGTCGCGGCGCCGACGGTCGTGCTGCCGTGCGAGTTCTTCAGCACGCCGGTCCCGTCGATCAGGCCGACGCGGACGCTGCCCGAGCTGGTGGTGATCTCGGCCGTGCCCTCGACCCGGTCCACGGTGACGGAGCCGTGCGAGGCCGTCAGCTTCAGCGGGCCGGTGGTGTCCAGTCGCACGTCACCCGCGGAGGTCTTCACGCGGACCTCGCCGAACCGGCCGGAGCCGAGCACCTGCGCCCAGGCGCCGGTGACGTCCAGGCGGGAGCCGGTGGGCAGCCCGATCGTCACGTCCACGGTGCCGGTCCGGCCGAAGAGGCCGGGCTTGGGGGTCCGTACCGTCAGGGCGCCGTTCGCGTAGCTGACCTCGGTCTGGGCGGCGGTCCGCACGTCCAGGTCCTTCTCCGGGTCGCGGGGGCGCACTTCCACGCTGGTGTCGGCGCGGTCCGTCGCGCTGAAGTGGAGGGAACCGGCGTCGACGCGGGCGGTGGCCGCGATGGGTGCGGGGGAGTCGTAAGAAGGCATGGCTGTCCCGTCCTCCTGGGTCGTGGGTCCTGGTTCGTGGATCGTGTTCGGTGGGTCGCCCCGGTTTCCGGGACGGGCGGGGGTCGCTCCGCAGGGTGCGGTGCGGTGCGGTCCGGTGTGGCCTCGGTGATGGGGTGCCGGAGCGTCGTGCGGGGCGGGGTCAGCGCACCCAGCCGGTGATGCTCTGGCCGACGTGCGGGGTGCCCGGGGCGCGTTCCGTCGTGTGCGGTCGGGCCCCGCCCCCTTCCAGAGCCGCCGCGACGGCCCGCGTCAGCCAGGCGTTGACCGACAGGCCCTCGCGTCCGGCGGCCTCCTCGGCGCGGGCCTTGAGGTGGGCGGGCAGGCGCAGGTTGACCCGCGCGGTGCCGCCGTCCTCCCCGTCTGCCGGTGCCGGGCCGCCGGCCGGAACCGGACCCGGACCCGGACCCGGGAGGTCCGCGGGGACCGCGAGGGGATGGGGCGGAGCGTCGGTGCCCGCCGGGGCGCGGCCCTCGGTGGGCGGCAGCGTCACGACGAAATCGGGCTCCAGCCCGCGCAGCCGTACGTCGACCGATCCGGGGGCGAGGTCGCGGGTGATCTCGTCCATGGCGGCGGAGAGCACGTTCAGCAGGGTCAGGCGGGTGGCGGACTCCAGGGGAGCCGTCAGCCGCTCGGCCAGCCTGCGCGCGTCCTCGCCTCCGGCCTCGGCGGCCACCGCGAGTTCACGGTGGAGGGTGTCGACATACGGGGTCAGGTCCATGGCGTCATCATGGCGCCATCATGGCGCCATTGGCAAGGGTGAATGGCGCCGCTCTGGGTTCGAAGGCGCGCTTGCTGGCTCTGAACTGCGAAAACGGCGCACTTGAGTGATCGCCAGATGTGGTTTCGAGGCCGTGAGGGCGTCTGTGGTCCCGCCCTTTGGTGCCACTCGGACGCCATGTGGCGCCATGTGGCGCCATGTGGCGCCATGCGGTGTCGAGGGGTGTCACATGGTCGCGGGGTGGCGCCATGGCGGGTACATGGTGGCGCCACCGCAGTGCTGCTCGCCCGGACGACGCACGGGCCACCCCGATCCCGCCGTCGCCCCGGCGCGGCGCGCCTGGGCCGCGTACCCGCCGGACGCTGATGGGATGGCGGGCATGAGCCCCGTGCACTGGCTGTTCGGCGACCAGCTCGGACCGCACTTCACGGCCACCGCCGACGGCGGTACGCCCCGGAACACCCGCTGGCTGCTGATCGAGTCCAAGGCGGTGTTCCGGCGGCGCCGCTTCCACCGGGCCAAGGCGCACCTCGTGCTCAGCGCCATGCGGCACCGGGCCGCCGAACTCGGCGACAGCGCCCGGTACGTGCGGGCCGAGACCTACCGGGCGGGCCTGGCGGAGGCCGTCGGCGAGGCGCCCGTCTCGGTGCACCACCCCACCTCGCGGGCCGCGCTCGCCCTCACCGACGCCCTGCCGCAGGTCACCGTCCACCCGGCCCGGGGGTTCGTCACCGGCCGTCGGGAGTTCGCGGACTGGGTGGCGGCCCGCGGCGGTCGGCGGCTCCTCCAGGAGGACTTCTACGAGCACACCCGCCGCACCCACGGCATCCTCATGGACGGGGAGGGTCCGGCGGGCGGCCGCTGGAACCTCGACCACGACAACCGCGAACCCCCGCCCCGGGACCGCGCCACCCTCGGCGCCCCCGCCCCGTACCGGCCCCGCGAGGACGCGATCGACGAGGAGGTCCGCGCCGACCTGGACCGCTGGGAACGCGAGGACGGGATCGCCTTCACCGGCCGCGACGGGCCCCGCCTCTTCCCCGCGACCCGCCGCGAGGCCCTGGCCGCGCTGGACCGGTTCGTCACCCACCGGCTGCCCGGATTCGGGGCGCACGAGGACGCCATGCTCGCCGCCGACCCGGTGATGAGCCACAGCCTGCTGTCCTCCTCCCTCAACCTCGGCCTCCTCGACCCGCTGGAGGTCGTCCGCCGCGCCGAGGCGGAATGGCGGGCCGGGCGGGTGCCGCTCAACAGCGCGGAAGGGTTCGTCCGCCAGGTCTGCGGCTGGCGCGAGTACGTCTGGCACCTGTACTGGCACTTCGGCGAGGAGTACCGGCACCGCAACGCCCTGCGCCACACCGCCCCGCTCCCGGACTGGTTCGAGGACCTCGACGCGGACGCCGTCACCGCCCGCTGCCTCGCCACCGTCCTCGCCCAGGTCCGCGACACCGGCTGGACCCACCACATCCCCCGGCTCATGGTCCTGGGCAGCCTCGCCCTCCAGCGCGGCTGGGACCCGGAGCGGGTCACGGACTGGTTCCACCGCAATTTCGTGGACGGCTACGACTGGGTGATGCTGCCCAACGTCGTCGGCATGTCCCAGTACGCCGACGGTGGACTGATGACCACCAAGCCCTACACCTCCGGCGGCGCCTACCTGCACCGGATGAGCGACCTCTGCACGGGCTGCCGCTACCGCCCCGGGGACCGCACGGGCGAGCGCGCCTGCCCCTTCACCACCGGCTACTGGTCCTTCCTGGACCGCCACCGCGCCCGGCTCTCCACGAACCCCCGCATGGCCCGTTCCGTCCAGGGCCTCGACCGCCTCGCCGACCTCGACGAAGTCCTCCGCACCCACCACGCCACGACCACCACCGCCCCACCCTGACCCCACCCCGGCCCCACCCACGTCCCCGACGCGACGCCGCCCGACCCCGCCCACCCCGCGTCCCAGCCCCGCCCCGCCCCGCCACGGATACGCTCGGCCGGTGGACAGCATGCAGCGGGCGGCCGGCGCGATCGTCGGGTCGGCGGTCGGGGACGCCCTGGGCGGGCCCTTCGAGTTCGGCCCTCCGGGAGCCTTCTCGGCCCGTTTCCCCACGCCGGGCGGCGGCGGGGAGATGGCCGGGGGCGGCGGCTGGGACCCCGGGGAGGCCACCGACGACACGCAGATGGCCGTGCTGGTCGGGGAATCCCTGCTGGAACACGGCGGCCTCGACCTGCCCGATGTCTTCGCCCGCTTCCGGCGTTGGGCGGTCTCCGACCCCAAGGACATCGGCCTCCAGACCGAGGACGTCCTCACCAACGGCCAACCGTGGGACCTCGCCGCCGCCGTCCACTTCCAGGTCAACCGGCACGCCGCCGGCAACGGCTCCCTGATGCGAGCGACCACCTCCGCCGTGTGGTTCGCGCCCGCCGGACGGACCGCCACCATGGACGCGGCCCGCCGGATCGCCGCCCTCACCCACGGCGATCGCGCGGCCTGGGAGGGCACGGCCCTCTACCACGAGCTGATCCGCGCCGCCCTGGACGGCGACGATCCCCTCGCCGCGCTCCCCGCCGCACTCGCCCGCCTCCGCCCCGATCACCGGGAGCGCTACGCCACCGTCCTCGCCGACGACTGGCACCCGGACCGGGCCACCGAGTTCAACGGCGCCGTCTGGCCCTGCCTGGGCTCGGCGGTGTGGGCGCTGCGCACCACCACCTGCTACGAGCAGGCCGTCCGCGCGGCGATCGACCTCGGCGGGGACACCGACACGGTGGCCGCGGTGACGGGCGGACTCGCGGGCGCCCGCTACGGCCTGGACGCCGTACCCACCCGCTGGACCGAGCCCCTGCACGTGCCGCTGCCCGACTCGGGCGGCCGCGTCCTCGGACTGCCCGACCTGCTCGGGCTGGCCGCCGCGCTCGCGGCCGGGGGCGCCGCCGCGGCATCCGCCGGCACCTGACCGGCCGGGACGGTCCCCGGCCGCGGTCAGCGCCCGGTCCTCGTGGTCAGCCCGTGGTGGGGTGGTCCGGGGGGTTCGTCGGGGCCGGGGTGTGGGTGGTGCGGAGGTCGTGGAGGGGGAAGGTCGCGGGGGTGGGGCAGGTCGGGTCGTGGAGTTCCACCGGGAGCAGGGCCCAGGCCAGGGCCGCGCCGGGGGCGCGGCGGTCCGGGTCCAGCGCCAGGTGCAGGCGGGTGCCGTGGGGGCGCGGGGCGGGGCACTCCCGCCAGGGGGCGGGGGCGAGCGGCCCGTTCGCCTCGCGGCGGTGGCCGCGGCCGTCCGCCCACACCTCGACCACCGTCCGGACGCTCAGCGCGGCGGCGGCCCCGGCGGCCGGTCCGGGCAGGAGGCGGGTCGGTGGGCCGGGGGCGTGGCGGCGGTCGTCGGTCACGGTGAAGGCCAGGTCGGCGGCGATCTCGACGGCGATCCGCCGGTGCGTGCCGTCCGCCCGGTGCAGGGCCTCGTGGACCACCCGCTGGAGCACCTCCGTCGGCAGTTCCTCGCTGCCCCCGTCCACGCCGAAGTAGCGCTCGGGCCGGGCCCGTACCTCGGCCACGAAGGTCGCCCATCCGCCCGGCAGCCCTCCGGCCCCCGTCTCCCGCACCACCCGGTCCCTCCGTCCGCCGCCCCTGCGTGTCCCTGCCGCCTGTCGCCTGCCGCGTCGCCAGTCGGCCCTTGCCTTCCGGATGTCTTCCGGTGCCGGACCGCCTTCCGGCCGGTCAGGGGCGCAGGAGGCGCTCCACCAGGTGCGTCCAGGTGTCGGCGAAGGCGGCGGCCGTGCCCTCGGGGGGCTCGGCGGGGGTCCGGGGGAGGGCCACGTAGAGCAGGGTCGGGCCTTCGAGCGCCGCGGAGAGCTGTACGGCGAGGTGGTCGAGGTGGGGGAGGTCGGGCACGGCCAGGCCGAGCAGCACGCGGATGTGCTGGCGGCTGAAGGGGGCCTCCCCGGCCGGGACCGTCAGCCCGCGGTCCACGGCGGCCCGCGCCACCGCGTGGTGGGCGAACAGGAACGCGATGCGGTGCCGTCCGAAGGCGGTGAGGCGTTCTTCGGGTCCGGCGCCCGGCCCCAGGGGTGGCGGCCCCTCCAGTACCCGCCGCTGGAACTCCGTCTCGTCGGCGTCCAGGAGCGCGCGGAAGATCCCGGCGCGGGTGCCGAAGCGCCGGAAGACGGTCCCCTTGCCGAGCCCGGCCCGTTCCGCGAGGCCGTCCATGGTGACGGCCTCCGGTCCCTGTTCCGCGAGCATCTCGCGGACGGTGGCCAGGAGGTGCTCGCGATTGCGCACGGCGTCGGCGCGCTCGGGGCGCGGCCTTCCGAGGGGAACGACAGGGAGATCCACGGGAGGAAACCTACCCGCAACACTAAACGGGGTGAAGTCCGTTTAGAGTCGTGGGCAGGGAGGCGCCCCGGAGCGGACGCCGCCCCGAACCGCCCTGCCCTGCTCCGCCCGCACGCCCTGACCGAGGAGACCCGTACATGAGCCTGTTCCGACTGGACGCCAGCATCTTCCCCGCCGCATCCGCCGGTGCGGAGATCGCCGACACCGCCGAGGCCGAGTGGGCCGCCGCACGCCCCGGCCTGCCGTCCGTGCGCCGCCACCTCGGCACGGACCCCCTCCCCTCGGACGCCTGGGCCCTGGCCACCGCCGCCGCCGGCACCCCCGAATCCGACCGGACCCACGCCCAGCGCGACGCCTACGCCCTGGCCGTGTCCCTCGCCGACGAACTCCGCGGCGCCGAGGCCGTGATCCTGGCCGTACCCCTCTACAACTTCGGGGTGTCCCAGCACTTCAAGGCGTGGGTGGACCTGGTCATCGCGGCCGCCGGCCCCACCACGCCCCTCCTCAAGGGCATCCCGACCCTGCTCGTCACGACCCTCGGCGGCGGCTACGGTCCCGGTACCCCCAGGGAGGGCTGGGACCACTCCACGCCCTATCTGAAGCGGATCCTCGCCGACGTGTGGGAGGCCGAACTCGTCCACGTGCAGCGGGAACTGACCCTGGCCGCTACCACCCCGGCCCTCGCGGCCCTGCGGGAGCCGGCCGCCGCGCTCCACGCCCGGGCCCTCACGGACGCCCGCGAGGCGGGCCGCACCCTCGTCCGTCCCTGAGCGGCGGGACGAGGGCTGTCGGCGACCGCCCCGTCCCGACCGTTCCGGCGTGCGCCCACGCGGGTGGCGCGCGCCGACCGCCGACGCGGACGGGGGGCCGGGGCGGACGGGGGCCGGGGCGGACGGGAGCCGGGGAGCGGAGGGGCGGCGCCCGTCCGCTCCCCGGCAGCCCCGCCCCCGTCAGCCGTCGGCGCGCAGGGCCGTGTCCAGGTGGGACATCAGGGCGGCGAGGCGGTTGCGGCCGGTCGGGGCCGGAGGGTAGCGGCGGAGTACGGCGACCACCGTGGGGGAGGCCCGGAGCCGGGCCGCTTCCAGGTGGGCGAGACCGGCGGCCGGATCCTCACCGGTCCCGGCCCCGCCGGGGTCCGCCGCGCCCGTGCCGAGCTCGGCCACGCGGGCGGCACAGGCCGCGGCCCGCAGGATGTGGCCCACCTGCGTGGCCTGCGCCAGGGGGTGCAGGTAGGCGGCGGCCGCGGCGTCCCCGGCGGCCCGCGCGGCGAGCCGGGCGGCCTCGGTGGGGGCCTCCTTCGCGGCCCGGTGCGCCTCCAGGGCGGTGACGCGCTGGAGGCGGGTGCGGTCGGCGCCCCGCGCGAACTCCCATGCGGCGGCCACCGCCGCCCGGGGCCGCGGATCCCCCGCCACAGCGGCCTCGAACACGGGCAGTACCTCTTCGGCGCTCTCCACCGCGTACCGGGCGACGGCCCGCAGCTCGTCCCCGGTCAGCTCGAAGTCCCCACCCGCACCACGCACTCCACCGGCTCCACTCATCCCCCGATCCTGCCGGCACCGGCACCGGCCCTGCCCCCGTGCTCCGCACGCGATCTCACCGACGGGTCGGGGAACGGACGCGGCCCCGGATCCTCCCGGCGGGCTTCAGGCGGTGCTGCTCGCGGGCGGGGCCCCGGTGGCGCGCAGGCGGTGTCGTCGGGCTCGGGCCGCGGCGTCGAGGGTGGGCCAGAAGCCGGTGAACCATGCTTCGGGGGTGTCCGGTGCGGGCCTGCCCGGCGCGACGGCCCCGTGCAGCTCCGTGGTCTCCGGCTCGACGGTGCGGTGGTGGGCGAGGATCCGGGGCTCGCCGGGCTCGTCGGCGTGGGCCAGGGCCACGCTCCGCAGGAACATCACGTTCGCCGCGAGCAGCCAGTGGTCCCCGGCGGTCGGCGCGCCGGCGCCCGCGGAGCCGGTGACGCCCGCCGACAGGCCCCACGGGTCGGGCGCCAGGTACCGGACCTGCCCCACCCCCGTGAACCGGGACGCCGCGGCGCACATCGGGCACGGCTCGTGGGTGCTCCACAGCACCGCGGTGCCGAGGTCCCAGCCCGTGCGGGCGGCCCCGAGGGCGTTCAGCTCGGCGTGCGCCAACGGCGTACCGGTCAGCGGGCCGCTGCCGGGGCCCTCCTCGTAGGCTTCGTTGCGGCCCTCCGCGAGCACCGTGCCCGCGGGGTCCGTCAGGACGGCGCCGACCGCCAGGCCGCCCACCCGCAGGGACGCGTACGCGAGGGTCAGGGCGCGCCGGACCGCTTCGGGGGCCGCGCCCCACGCCGTGTCGAACTCCGCCGCCGCCCGCTCGTCAGATGTCATCGGGTCATTGTCACGGGGCCCGGACGGCACGCGCCGGGCACCCCGTTCCTCGCGCCCGCCCGCCCGCCGTGCCCCGGGCCCGCCCGCGCACGCGCCGCCCCCGCACGGCCCCTCCCCGTGGCGATCAAGGAATGCCGACCCGACGATGGAAGGGCGGGCCCGGAGGCGTTGCCGTCGTGGCGCGGTGCGGTGTCGCGCCGGGCCGTGCGGGCGCCGGGCGGGTACCGGGTACCGGGGCCGGTGCGGGCATCCGTCCCGGCCGCCGCGCCCGGAGACGAGGAGGCGGCACCGTGACGACGAGCAGCCCCGACGATCACCCCGGCGACCCCTCCGGCGACCAACCGCGCGACCGCCCGCGCGACCGCCCCCTCGATCACCCCGGCGACCGCCCCGCGGACCCCTCCCGGACCGGCGATCCGCTCGGGCCCGCCGACGGGCTCCCCGGCGGCGCGCCGAGGGAGCGGGCCGCGTACGGGAAGGCCGCCCGGAGCCGGGTGCCGCGCTCCGGTCACGCCCACCTCGACCTCGCGGCCGACCGGGCCGACCCCGTCGCCGTCCTCCGCGCCCAGTCGGAGACCCGGGTGCCGGACCTGGTGCCCCTGCGCTACGGCCGGATGCTCCAGTCGCCCTTCCATTTCTACCGGGGAGCGGCGGCGGTCATGGCGGCCGACCTGGGGAACGCGCCCCACAGCGGGCTCACCGTGCAGCTGTGCGGGGACGCGCACGTCCTGAACTTCGGGCTGTTCGCCTCCGCCGAGCGCTCCCTCGTCTTCGACGTCAACGACTTCGACGAGACCCACCCCGGCCCCTTCGAATGGGACCTGAAGCGGCTG
This sequence comes from Streptomyces sp. NPDC097619, assembly GCF_040302735.1. Classification (NCBI taxonomy): domain Bacteria; kingdom Bacillati; phylum Actinomycetota; class Actinomycetes; order Kitasatosporales; family Streptomycetaceae; genus Streptomyces; species Streptomyces sp. NPDC097619. Next base: position 14,829 of record NZ_JBEOSD010000046.1, read on the forward strand.
GCGGCGAGCCTCGTCGTCGCGGGCCGGGAGAACTCCTTCCCGGCCCGCGAGCGCGCCGCCGCCGTCCGCGAGGCCGTCACCGCCTACCAGCAGCGGATGCGCCGGTTCGCGGGCATGCGCGTCCTGGAGGTCTGGTACGCCCAGGACGACGCCGAGGGCCTGCGCGTGATCGCCGCGCAGAGCGGGGACCGGATCCGGCGCCGCACCGACCGGCTCGTCGCCAAGGCCCGCACCAAGGACCACCTGAGGGCCACCGCCCGCCTCACCCGCCGCGTGGACGGCCGGCTCCGCTTCGTCCCCGACCCGCCCCTGGTCGTCCCCGTCTCGGAACTGCTGGACGCCTCCCGGGGCGCGGACCAGCAGACCCTGCTCCGGGGGCTCCTCGACGGGTACGCCGACAGCCTCTCCCCGGAACGCCGCCACCTGCTGTCCCGCTACCGGGTCGCCGACATGGCCCGCAAGGTGGTGGGGGTCGGCAGCGTCGGCACCCGCTGCTGGATCATCCTGCTCACCGGCCGCGACGAGGAGGACCCGCTGGTCCTCCAGGCGAAGGAGGCGGGCCCGTCCGTCCTCGCCCCGTTCACCGGACCCGTGGGCTACGGCAACGAGGGCCGCCGGGTGGTGACCGGCCAGCGGCTCATCCAGGCGGCGGGGGACATCTTCCTCGGCTGGGAGCGGGTCACGGGCATCGACGGCCGCGGCCGCGACTTCTACGTCCGTCAACTCCACGACTGGAAGGGCTCGCTGCCCACCGAGGAGGTCCGTCCCGAGGGCATGCGGCTCCTCGCGCGCGCCTGTGGGGCCTCCCTGGCCCGCGGCCACGCCCGCTCCGGTGACCCGGTCGCCGTGGCCGCCTACCTGGGCACCTCGGACGCCTTCGCCCGCGCCCTCGTCGAGTTCGCCGAGGCGTACGCGGACCTCAACCAGCGGGACTACGAAGCCCTGTCCAGAGCCGCCCGCGCGGGCACGGTCCCCACCACGGACGGATGATCCCGGCCTCCCACCCACCGACCCGCTCGCCGTCCCACCCACCGGCCCGCTCGCCGTCCCACCCACCGGCCCGCTCGCCGTTCGGTCCGTGCGGGACCCCGGGGGCGTACCCACCCCGCGCGGCGGCCGGCCCCGCGCGGCGGGGAGTGCGCCGGTCGGGTCACGCCAAGGTCATCGCCGTACGGCTTCGCGCCACGGGGGTCGGGGTGGCCGAAATCGGTCGGGTGGGGGCGAGGGTCCGGCGCGGTCAGGGAAATGCCGATGCGCCCCGCAAGGAATTGCGATCAAGAAGAGTGCCTGGTGAAAGCATCCGGCTCCGCGAAATACTGTTGAAATAGAAATTTAAGGCCCGCGCTTTGTGTCAGGTCACCGACCGCGCGATCGAGCGTGTCCGGATGACGTCTTAACCGCCCCGGGGCCCTCTGCTTCAGTGGAACGCGTTGTGTCCGTACCAAAGGAAGCAATGGAGGAGGTCCCATGGCCGAAGTCAAGAAGGTCACCCGGCCACCGGTGACCGCGTCGTCGCGGCCCTGCGCGTTCGTTTCACCGGACAAGGGCAACGCGCCGACCATCACGCCCGTCCGCAAGGAGGCGGTGGCCGACACGGCCCCCGCCGAGGCGCGGAAAGAGTCCGCCTCCGCCTGACCGCCGAGGCTGACCCAGGGACCGGCCACCCGCCGGGACCCGGGCCTTCGCGCGGGCCGGACCCCTGTCCCGGGGATTCGGCCCGCGTGCCGGGGCGGCCCCGCACGGAGCCCCCGCCCCTTCCGCCACGCCGTACCGCGCCCGCCCGACCCGCCCCGCCTCCCGGCCGCCCGAGCCGCACCCCCTCCGCGGCCCCGTCGGAACCGGGCCGCGGAAGCCCCGGGAAAGGCCCGCGCACGCCCGTGCCGAAAGCCGTGAGACGCAGGGAGAACTCTTCAGCATGCAGAATTCCGTGTACCAGTCCTCGCGTTACGTCCGTACCCTGCGCACCGCGGGAGATCGTGATTTCACGTCTTTCGGAGGACGCCTCGAATCCCTCGGGGACTTCCCGACCTCCGGCGGCGACGGAGAGCCCGGACGGCCCGGCGGCCCCGAAGAGCGCACCATGGCCTTCCATTCCCTTTACGGAAATGCCCGGATCGTCGACCGCGACATCGTCGCCCTGCTCCGGGACGCGGCGAAGGGCCTCAGCGAACAGGACCTCCGCGCCCGCCTCGACGACGAGTCCCTCCAGGACCTCATCGAGGCCCGCTTCCTCGTCGCCGCCGGCCACGACGAGGCCGGCGAGATCGACGGACTGCTCGCCGACCGCCAGGAGGTCCTGGCCACCGGCGTCTTCCACTCCTCCATCCAGCTCGTCCTCACCAACGCCTGCAACTTCTCCTGCCAGGGCTGCTTCGCCTACAACTTCGACGGCGGCGTGGAGGAGCGGAACACCTCCGGCGAGTCCGTCAAACCCGGCCCCGTGCTCGTCGAACTCCGCCGCAGCCGTGAGGACGGCGCCGTCCCCGCCCCCCGCCAGGACTCCGGCCCCACCCTCGCGAGCGGCGACTGGAACCACGGCTCCGACTCCACCCGCAACCCCTCCATGCACATGTCCCGCGAGGTCGCCGAGAAGACCATCAAGGAGGCCATCGCCCTCCGCAAGGCCAACGGCGGCGGCCACCTCAGCGTCTCCTTCTTCGGCGGCGAACCCACCCTGGCCCGCGGCACGATCCTGCACGTCCTGCGGACCTTCGGAGACCGCCACGACGGAGTGAGCCTCTCCTACGACCTCACCAGCAACGGCTCCCGCATCGACGACGAACTCCTCGCCGCCCTCGCCCGGCACCGCGTGGACACCACCGTCTCCATCGACTACCTGGTGCCCGAGACCGGGGAGTTCCGCGGCGGACAGCAGCAGCGCACCCCCTGGCCGGTGGTCCGCAAGGCCATCCTCGACATGAAGGCCGCCGGCGTCCCCGTCAGCATCACCACCGTCCTCTCCCAGTACACCTGGGACAAGTGGGGCACCCCGCTCATCGACTTCGTCGCCGAGGCGGGCATCCCCGGCCTCGACGTCATCGTCTCCTTCCAGGCCAACGAGTTCTTCGCGAAGCACAGCCCCCACGACGTGGCCCAGAAGCTCCTGGCCGCCGTGGACTACGGCCGCGAGCGCGGGGTCCAGCTCAGCGGCTACTGGTACCAGACCTTCCAGATGATCATCGACGAGGCCAAGTGGGCCGAACAGGCCGACTACAAGACCTGTCCCGCCGTCGGCCGACAGCTCTCCATCGAGCCCAACGGCAGCGTCTTCGCCTGCAAGGCCACCGCCCGCTCCCTCGGCACCATCGACGACTGGAAGGGCGTCTTCGCCTCCCCCGCCTACCAGGACTACGGCATGCGGGCCTACACCAACGGCCCCGGCTGCCAGGGCTGCGAACTCCAGGGCACCTGCTCCGGCGGCTCGGCCGGCGCCCTGGAGGAGGAGAACGGCTCCATCCAGGTCATGTCGCCCGGCTACTGCGCCTACATGCGGGAGGTCGTCCAGGGCCTCCTCGAACGCCACCACGCCCAGTACCTGACCGCCCTCATCTGACCTCAGCCGAGGACCGACGGCCGTCGCCGGGACCCACGGCCCCGGCGGCCCACCGGCACCCTGTACCGCCACCCCGGCCCGAAGCCCCGCACTTCACATCCCGCATCCCGTATCCCGCAACCCGGTAGCCGGCAGTTCGCAGCTCGTAGCCCGCAGTTCGCAGCCCGCAGGGAAAAGGTGACAGCTCCATGGCAACGATCGGCATGCACTTCGGCCACGACGCGGGCGCCGCACTGACCGACGCGCACGGCTACCGGATCATCGAGGCCGAACGCCGCCTCCGGCTCCGCCACGTGTGCGGCGGCAACGAGGGCTTCCCCCGCGCCGCCGCCGACTGGCTCGCCGAACTCCGCGAGGCCGCCACCGGCCCCGTCACCCGGATCGCCGTCGCCGACTGGTACACCCCGGTCTGCGCAGTGCTGCCGCCCGCCCTCGTCGAGCTGGTCAACGAGGACGCCCACTGGACGGCCATCGGCGGCACCGGCCTCGCCGACGCCGTCACCCGCGTCATCAAACCCGTGGACTGGCCCCTCGCCGAAGCCCTCGGCGGCACCGGCACAACATCCGGCACCGGTCCCGCATCCGGCTCCGCTTCCCGCTCCGCTTCCCGCTCCGCTTCCGGTGCCGGCGAGGTCACCCTGCACGCCGTCCGCCACCACTACGCCCACTGCGCCCTCGCCTACTACACCTCCGGCGCCCGCAAGGCCCTCGTCCTCGCCCTCGACGGCACCGGCAACTACGCCGAATGCGGCATGGTCTGCCTCGGCGACGGCGACCAGCTCACCCCCGTCATGTCCTTCACCAACCGCACCGGCCCCCGCTTCGGCCTCGTCTACGAAGCCCTCGCCCGCCGCGTCCACGGCAGCCAGTTCGACACCGGCAAACTCCTCGGCCTCACCGCGACCGGCGAGTCCGACCCCGCCCTGCTGCCCGTCCTGCGCGCCGTGCTCGTCCCGCAGACTACCCGCGTGGCCTCACCCGACCTGTACGAACGGCTCGACGAGGACCAGCTCATCGGATCGGCCCTCCGCTACGCCGACACCTGGTGGGAGTACGAACCCGAGAGCGGCGGCTACCTCGACGCGGGCCTCGCCGACTCCTCCGACGACGACGTGGTCCACTCCTTCGGGTCCGTCTTCCCCGACGAGATCCGCACCGCCGACGGCCGCACCGTGCCCGTCGGGGACTCGCCCGAGGACCGGATCTGCCGCGACCTCGCCGCCACCCTCCAGGACGCCGTGGAACGCGACCTCCTGCGCCTGGTCACCGGCATCAGCGGTCGATTCCCCGGCTACAGCACCCTCTGCTACGCGGGCGGCGTCGCCCTCAACATCACCGCGAACACCGCGCTCGCCGAATCCGGCCGCTTCACCCGGGTGTCCGTGCCCACCTGCTGCGACGACTCCGGCATCGCCCTCGGCGCGGCCCTCGCCGTCGCCGACCCCGCCGACCGCCCCGCCCTCACCGGCCGCTCCGCCTGGGCCCGCCTCGCCTACGCCGGCCCGCCCCTCGAAGGGCTCCGCGGCACCGGCACCGAGAGCCTCCCCGAGCCCGTCCGCCGCCGCGCCGTCCCCGCCCGCCGGCTCCCCGACGACGAACGATTCGTCGACGCCGTCGCCGACCTCCTCGCCGCCCACCACTGCGTGGCCTGGCTCGACGGCGGCATGGAGACCGGGCCCCGGGCCCTCGGCCACCGCTCCCTGCTGGTGTCCGCGCACTGGAACGGCGCCCGCCACCACGTCTCCCGCACCATCAAGCGCCGCGAATGGTTCCGCCCCGTGGCCCCGATCTGCCCCGAGGAACTGGCCGACCGCTGGTTCACCGGCCCCCTCGACCACACCGAGACCATGCTGTTCGCCGTACGCGTCCGGGAGGAGGAGGCCGACCGTCTCGCCGAGGCCCGCCACATCGACGGCACCGCCCGCCTGCAGACCGTACGCCCCGCCACGCACCCGCTGCTGCACCGGCTCTGCCACGCGGTCGGCGCCCGAACCGGGCTGCCCGTCCTCATCAACACCAGCGCCAACGGCGGCGGCCTGCCCATCCTCAACGACCTCGGCCAGGCCCTGGACCTGCTGGCGGATACCCCCCTGCACGCCGTCGTCCTGCCCGGCGCCCGCCTGGTCCTCGGGTGACGGCCGCCGGCCGCACCCGCCGCACCCCGCCCCGGCGGCCCGCCCGCCCCCTCCCGTACCGGCGCCGTTCCCCAGGAGAGTGCACGTGCCCGACACCCCGTTGCGTGACATCCGCAAGACCCGACCGCTGCGCGTCCTGTCCCCCGAGGACTGGGACCACTGGACCGGACGAGGCTATGTGATCGTCCGTCAGGCCGTGCCGCCCGAGACCGTCGCCTCCCTCACGGCCGGGCTCCACGCCTTCCTCGACATGGACCCCGCCGACCCCGACACCTGGACCTCCCCGCACACCGGCAACGACCGCCTGCCCGGCCACAGCGGACTCGTCGAGATGTACAACCACCAGGCCCAGTGGGACGTCCGGCAGAACCCGCGCGTGTACGGGGCCTTCGCCGACATCTGGGACCGCGAGGACCTGTGGGTCACCATCGACTACGCCAACGTCAACCCGCCCAACCACGGCGCCCGCGCCTTCGAGGGCTTCGTCCACTGGGACGTGGACACCAGCGCCGACCCGCCCCAACGGACCTGCCAGGCCGTCCTCTCCCTCACCGAGGGCGACGAGGAGATCGGCGGCTTCCAGTGCGTCCCCGAGATCTTCGCCGACTGGGAGAAGTGGCTCGCCGGACAGCCCGCCGACCGCGACCCCATGACCCCCGACATCACCGGCCACACCATCACCACCCCCGAACTGGCCCCCGGCGACCTCCTCATCTTCAACAGCCTCCTCCCGCACGGGGTCCACCCCAACCTCTCCGAACGACGCGTCCGCATGGCCCAGTACCTGACCATGGCCCCCGCCTGGGAGGAGAACACCGCCCTGCGCGAGGCCCGCGTCCGCTTCTGGCGGGACCGGATCCCCCCGCACCCGCCGGAGGGCGGAGTCCGCAAGGAGGAGGCCCTGCTCCACGGCCCGGCCCGCCTCACCGAGCTCGGCGAACGGCTCCTCGGACGCCGCGACTGGCACGGGGGCGGCCTCCTTGACCAGTAGCGCCCCACCGGGGACCCGCGGCACGGGACGGGTGGACCTCGGCCGCCCGTTCCGTCGCCTGTGGGCCTCGGCCGCGGCCTCCAACGCGGGCGACGGCGTCACCCGGACGCTGCTGCCCCTGCTGGTCGTCGCGCACCACCCCGAACCCGCCGCCGTCGCCGGCCTCACCGCCGTCAACATGCTGCCCTGGCTGCTCTTCGCGCTCCCCGCGGGCGTCCTCGCCGACCGCGCGGACCGCCGCCGCCTCGTCCTCCTCAGCAACGCCGTGCGCGCCGCGGCCCTCACCGCGGCCGCCCTGCTCCTCGCCCAGGACGGCCCCCTGCCCGTGCTGTACGCGCTGGCCTTCCTCCTCGGCACCGCCGAGACCGTCGCCGACACCGCCGCCCCCGCGATGCTCCCCCGACTCGTCGAGGAACGGCACCTCGAACGCGCCAACGGACGCCTCTCCGCCGCCCAGATCGTCCTCGGCGAGACCGCCGGGCCGCCCCTCGCCGGGCTCCTCGTCGGACTCACCGCGGCCGCCGCCCTCGCCACCGGCGGCGCCCTGTACGCCCTGGCCGCCGTGTTCCTCCTCGGCCTCACCCCGCTCGCCCGCCCGGGACCGACCGCCGGCCGGACCACGGGCCCGCCGAGCGACGCGCCGAGCGACGAGCCGAGCGGTGGGGCGACGACCGGGCCGACGGGCGGGCAGAAGGGCGGGCCCGAGGGAGGGCCGAGCGGTGGGGGACCGGCACCCGGCGACACCCCACCCGACTCCGTCGCGCCCGCCCCGTCCCCCTTCGCGGGCGTGCTCACCGACATCCGCGAGGGCGTCCGCTTCGTGCTCCACCACCGCACCCTGCGGCTCACCCTCGCCGCCAGCGCCCTCTACGGCCTGGTCTTCTCGGCGACCTTCTCCATGCTCGTCCTGCTCAGCGACGGCACCCTCGGCCTCGACGGCACCGGCTACGGCCTGCTGCTGGCCGCCGGATCCCTCGGCGCCGTCGCGGGAAGTTGGCTGGCCCCCCGCGCCGCCGAACGCCTGCCCACGGTCCCGCTGGCCCGCTGGTCCCTCGTCGCCTCCGGCGTGGCCTACGCCCTCATCGGAGCCGCCCCCGGCCCCGTCACCACCGGCCTCGCCCTCGCCCTCAACGGCGTCTTCATGATGGGCTGGAACATCCCCGTCATGTCCCTGCGGCAGCGCCTCGCCCCCGAACACCTCCGCGGCCGGGTCATGAGCGTCTCCCGGCTCTGCTCCTGGGGCACCATGCCCGTCGGCGCCGTCCTCGGCGGCCTCCTCGCCGAAGTCCTCTCCGTACCGGCCGTGTTCGTCGTCTCCGGACTGGTCCTCGCCGCGGGCGCCCTGCTCCTCCTCGCCCCGCTCCGCGACACCCCGGCCCCGGCCGTCCCGGCCGCCGCGAGCACCACGGCGGACGCCGAACCCACCGACCCCACCTCCGCACCGCACCCCGACCGTTCCGAGAAGGAGTGACCCCTGTGAGCACGCAGGCCCACGACCCGCGGCACCAGGCCACCGCCCCGGCCCCGATCCCGGCTCCGACCACGGACGCCGGACCCGGCACGGACCCCGCCCCCGACCGCTACGACACCGTCATCGTCGGCGGCGGCCCGGCCGGCCTGAACGCCGCCCTCTACCTGGGCCGGTCCCGCCGCCGGGTGCTGCTCGTCGACTCCGGCGACGCCCGCAACATGGCCGCCGGGGTGATGCACAACGTCCTCACCAACGACGGCGCCGCCATCACCGACTTCCGGGCCCGGGCCCGCGCCGAACTCGCCTCATACGACGTGTCCTTCCGCGACGACGAGGTGGTCTCGGCCACCGGTGACGAACACGGCGTGACCGTCTCCACGAAGGAGTCCGGCACCTTCCGGGCCCGCACCCTCCTCTACGCCGCCGGGGTCCGCTCCCTCCTGCCCCCACTGCCCGGCCTCGCCGAGCTGTGGGGCAAGAGCGTCTTCGAATGCCCCTACTGCCACGCCTGGGAGGTCCGCGAACGGACCCTCGCCGTCTACGGGGGCGGCGAGCCCAGTGAATGCCTGGCCGCCACCCTCACCGTCTGGTCCGAGGAGATCACGTACCTCTCCGACCGCCGCGACCTCCCCACCGACGAGCAGGACCGGCTCACCGCCGCCGGGGTCCCCGTCCGACCCGACCGCGTCACCCGGCTCGCCCCCGACCCGGAAGGACTGCGCGTCGAGTTCGAGGACGGCAGCAGCACCCCCTACGGGGCCCTCTTCCTCCACCTCGACATGGAACCCCGCGTCGAACCCCTCCGCCCCTGGGTGGACGCCCCCGACCTGGAATCCCTCCAGAGCGACGACCGCGGCCGGACCCGCGTCCCCCGCCTGTACGTCGCCGGCGACCTCGGCCGGAACATGCACCAGGCCGCCATGGCCGCCGCCAGCGGCGGACTCGCCGCCATGGCCGTCAACTCCGACCTGATCCGCGAGGACCGCCCCGGCTCCCTCCCCGCACCCCCGCCGCCCACCCCGGCCCCCTGAACCGCCCCGCGCCCCCGGCACCCCCCGGCACCCCCCGGGCATGACGACCGACCGGCACGACGACCGCCCGGCCACCACCGCGCACCCCGACGGGAGTCCCACCGCGATGACCTCACCCCGCGCCCTGCACACCCCGCACATGGAGCACTACACCTTCGTCCTGGAGGACCAGCCCTACCTGGGCTACTTCCAGTACGGCGGCGAGAAGACCCCCGTCTACCACACCGACCGGCACGGATTCCGGATCACCCCCGGCCCGGGCGGGCAACGCGCCACGATCGGGGACGACCGGCCCGAGGGACCCGCCCGACTCCTCGCGGGCAGCTCCGCCGTGTTCGGCGTCGGCGCCACCGGGGACGCCGCCACCATCAGCGCCCGACTCTGGAACGCGTACGCCCCCCGCCTGCCCTGGCTCAACCTCGCCGGCCAGAGCCACAACTCCGCGCAGGAACTCCTCCTCCTCACCCTCTTCCAACACGAACTGCCCGCCCTGGAGGACATCGTCCTGCTCTCCGGTGTCAACAACCTCGTCCTGAGCAGGCTCCCGGAGGAGAAGCAAGGCCGCCACGGAGCCTTCTTCGACTGCGGTCCCGCCCCCGAGAGCGTCCCCCCGCCCGAACGCCGCGTCGCCCACGCCACCGAACTGACCCTGCGCCACCTCCGCGGCTGGAAGACCCTCGCCGACGGGCTCGGGGCCCGCCTCAGCTTCGTCCTCCAACCCCTCGCCCCCTGGGTCCGCGAACAGCCCCTGCCCCTGGAACGGGCCCTCTTCGAGGAACTGGACGAGGTCTCCAACTTCCGGCGCTTCCACCACGACATCTCCACCCTGGCCGTCGGCCGCTCCTACGCCCAACAGCTCGCCGCCGGCTGCGCCGCGCTCGGCGTGCCCTTCCTCGACATGAACGTCGCCCTCGGCAGCGTCGCCGCACCCGAGGACTGGCTGTTCATCGACCGGGTGCACTGCACCGACCTCGGCTACGACCTGGTCGCCCGACAGCTCGCCGACCGCCTGGACCTCACGTGACCGGCCTCCCGAGCCCCGGCGACTGGCTCCGATCCCGTCGGGACCGCACCCGCGGCCGCAACCACAGCCGGGCGGATGAGCGAGCGGCGGGGGAGACGCGGGCGCCGGAGGCCAAGTCGGAGACGGGGACGGGGACGGGGAAAGGGACAGGGGCAGCGGTGGGGACGGGGACGGAGTCGGAGGCACAAGCGCGGACGGAGCCACAAGCGGGAGCGCAGCCGGGAGGCGGGCGAGGGCGGCCGACCGCGACCCCGCCCGCCTCCCGGCTGCGCCCGCAGCCCGAGGACGACGACTCCGTCTACCCCCTCTTCTGACATGGACGCCCACCGCACTCCCCGGGCCGCCGACCCCCGCCCGCCGCTGCGCCCCGGCCCCGTCCTCGGTGTCTCCGCCTACTACCACGACAGCGCCGCCGCCCTCGTCCACGAGGGCGTCCCGGTGGCCGCCGCCCAGGAGGAGCGGTTCAGCAGGATCCGCCACGACCCCGGCTTCCCCACCGGAGCCGTGGACTACTGCCTGCGCGAGGCGGGCCTGCGCCCGCACGAACTCGCCGCCGTGGCCTTCTACGAGGACCCGGCCCTCAAGTTCCGCCGCGTCATGGCCACCTGGCTCGCCACCGCGCCGCACGGGTTCCCCGTCTTCCGCCGGGCCTTCCCCGAGTGGATCCGTTGGAAGCGCCGCGCCCTGGACGACGTACGCGCCCGGCTCCGCCCGCTCGCCGGGGGACACCCGCTGCCGCCGGTCCTGGCCCACCGGCACCACGCCTCGCACGCCGCCTCCGCCTTCCTGCCCGGCCCGTACCCGTCGGCGGCCGTGCTGTGCGTGGACGGAGTCGGCGAATGGGCCACCACCACCCTGTGGCACGGTCGCGGCACCACCCTGACCCCCCTCGCCGAACTGCGTTTCCCGCACTCCCTGGGGATGCTCTACTCCGCCTTCACCCACTTCTGCGGGTTCAAGGTCGACTCCGGCGAGTACAAGTTGATGGGCCTCGCCCCGTACGGGACCCCCCGCTGGGCCCCCCTCATCCGGGAACGCCTCATCGACGTCAAACCCGACGGCTCCTTCCGGCTCGACCTGCGGTACTTCACCTTCCAGTACGGCCGCACCATGACCGGCCGCTCCTTCGAGGAGCTCTTCGGCGGGCCCCGCCGGATCCCCGAGGGCCCGCTCACCGAACGGGAGTGCGACCTGGCCGCCTCCGTGCAGGCCGTCACCGAGGAGGTGGTGCTGCGCCTGGCCCGGACCGCCCTGGCCCGCACCGGCGAACGCCGCCTGTGCCTGGCCGGCGGAGTCGCCCTGAACTGCGTGGCCAACGGCCGTCTGCTCGACGAAGGCGTCTGCGAGGACCTGTGGGTGCAGCCGGCCGCCGGCGACGCCGGCGGGGCCCTCGGCGCGGCCCTGGCCGAATCCCACCGCCGGGGCGCCCCCCGCGCCCACCTGCGCCACGGCACCGACGCCATGGCGGGCGCCCTCCTCGGACCCGGCTACGGCACCGCCGAGACCACGGAGTTCCTGGACCGGGCCGGATACCCCGCGGAACGCCTCACCGAAGAGGAACTGCCCGCACGGGTGGCGGCGGCGCTCGCCGAGGGCAAGGTGGTGGGCTGGTTCCAGGGCCGCATGGAGTTCGGCCCCCGGGCCCTCGGCAACCGCTCCATCCTCGCCGACCCCCGCGACCCCGCCACCCAGTCCACCCTCAACCTGAAGATCAAGTTCCGGGAGTCCTTCCGGCCCTTCGCCCCCGCCGTGCTCGCCGAGGAGGCCAAGGACTGGTTCGACCTCACCCAGGACAGCCCGTACATGCTGCTCACGGCCCAGGTGGCACAGTCCCGCCGACTGCCCGAGCCCCTGCCCCCGCCGGGCGGGGGCTCGGAGCACCCGGAGGTCGCGCGGACGGACCTGCTGCCCCCTCCGACCGCGCCCGGCCGATCCACCGGCCTGGACCGTCTGAAGGTGCCGCGTTCCACGGTTCCGGCGGTGACGCACGTGGACGGCTCGGCCCGGGTCCAGACCGTCACGGCCGCCGACAACCCCCGCTTCCACGCCCTGCTGACCGCGTTCCGCGACCGCACGGGCTGCCCGGTGCTGGTCAACACCTCGTTCAACGTCCGCGGCGAACCGATCGTCCGCGAACCGGCCGAGGCCTACGCCTGCTTCATGCGCACCCGCATGGACCTGCTCGTTCTCGGCGAGCACCTGCTCGACAAGCGCGACCAGCCGCCCTGGCGCGAGGAAGGGGACTGGCGTGACGCGATCCCCGTGGACTGACCGCGGCTCCGACCCCGACCCTGGCCCAGACGGTGACCGTGACCGCGAACGCGTCGGTGACCGCGTCGGTCGGCGGGGCGAGGGCCGTGCCGGGAGGGCCGGTGACCCCCGGACGCGCGCCCGGACCCTCCCGGAACCAGCCACCCTGGCCCTGGCCGCCCTGTACTACGGCGTCCTCACCCCGGCCGGCCGCCTCCTCCGCCTCGTCCGCCACCCCCTCCACCCCACCCGAGACGGGACCCGCCGGACGTACTTCGGGCCCCCGAGCTGAAACCTGTCGAAACGTTCGTCTCCGAACAGCTCCGCGACGAGGCGTGCCACGGGGACGATGCCGCGTTTCCGTGACGCCGGTCGCCGCGCCAGGTCAGGTGGAGTCCGCGGCCGTGCGGATGTCGAAGACGGTGTCGGTGCCCGTGATGCTCAGCAGGCGCTGCATCTGCCGGGCCGGGGCGCGCAGTCGAAGGGTGATCCCCGCGGCCTCGGCCTCCAGACGGGCGCGCAGCAGCTCGTTCAGGCCGGCCGAGGCGCAGAAGGCGACCTGAGCACAGTCCACGGTCAGGACGGTGGGCGCGGGCACACGGGCCAGCTCCACGTCGAAAGCGGCGCGCAGCCGCGGCACGGTGTCCATGTCCATGTCGCCGGACAGCACCAGCACCCGGGCGTCCGGTCCTGACGGCCCCGGGGTGACGCGGAGATGAGTTCCCACAGTGGTTTCCTTCCGGCCCGCAGGCACGACGGCGTTGTGTCCCCGCACAGGTAAAGGTGGCAAGGCGTGCCGCCGAGCACAGCCCCTCCAGCGAAACCTCCGGGTCCGTAAGCGAAACCGGCCGTTCGGTTCGTCGGTCGCGGTCGCGGTCACGCCTCGGTGAAGGAGAAGAGGTGGGACGTTCCCGTCAGCTGGAGCAGCCGCAGCATCTGATGGCTGGGAGTGGCGAGGGTGATCCGTCGTCCGGAGTCCTCAGCGCGCTGTCGGACCTCCAGCAGCGCGTTGAGCCCGGCCGAGTCGCAGAAGGAGGAGTGCCGCAGGTCCACGACCACCTCGCAGCGCTGCGGAGCCCCTGTCAGGGCGGTGGCCAGCGCCGTGCGGAGCTGTTCCGCGTGCCCCAGGTCCATGTCCCCCCACACCCGCACGACCAGCCGCTCCGGTTCCGTGGTGCGTTCGGGCTGCTGCTCGGTCTGCGGTTCGGGGACAGTGGGGTCCTCGGCCGCCGTGGGGCGTCCGCGCGGGGGAAGGTGGTCGGGTGTCGTCCGGGCCGGGCCTTCTGAGGGGGAGTGTACGGAGCCGTTCTCGCGGACGGGCTCCTGGTCGGCGCTCATGGCGCACCTCCTGGTGATCGTAGGCACCTGCCCTCCATCCCCGGGCCCAACCACGGCCACCGGTCCTGAGGGGCCCAGGTCAGCCGGGGGTGTCCGGACCGTGCGGGGCCGGGGGAGTGGCCGTACGGACCGCCCGGTACACGGCGCGCGCCAGCCTGGATCCCCACGGCGAGCGGGGCCCGGCGAAGGCGTGCACCTCCGCCCCGGGCCGCGGCGACCGCGCGGCGACGCACACGGCGTCGGTGGGTGTCCCGGAGCAGTCGTAGCCGGCGTCCAGGAGCGCCTGAACCTTGGCCTCGGTGGCCGTCAGCACCGCGTTGACCAGAGCGGCATCGCTCAGGGCCACGGGCAGGGACACCACGATGTTGATCGTCCCGGGTGCGGGTGCGGGTGGCGCCGAAGCGTCGTCGTGTGGTTCCGCGCCGTCCTGGGGCTGTGAGCCGTCCTCGGGCGGCGCTGCGGCCCAGCCGCGGACGCTCACCCCGGAGGTGACCACGGCCTCCGCGCCCCCGTCGGCCGCGTACCCCCGGGCCGTGACGTCCGCGGCGGTCATGAGCCCGACGCCGGCACCCCGGGCCCCGGCGGCCCGTGCCAGCTCGGCGAGGTGACGGTCCGGGTCGGTCCGCCGGTAGCCGTGCGCCACCTGGGCATTGAGGACCCACTCCCGTTCACCGATGCCCCCGCCCAGCACCGCGCTGCTCACCATCCGCCGGCCGGGACCGGGCACCCACAGGAGTGCGTGCAGGATCTCGCCGTCCTCCGGCCGCGCCAGCTCCCGCAGCGCGGACAGCGACCCCCCGGCCCCCGCTGCGGCCTCCCCGCTCCCGGTCCCGGTCCCGGTCCCGCTCCCGGTCCCGTTCCCGCGCAGGTCGGCCGCCGGGGTCTCCGTCTCCGCCACCGTCTCCATCGCCATGCCGAACACGCTAGGACACCGGTGCCGGCCGGACGGCCCGGGGGTCAGCGGGCCGGGGCCGTGACGACGCCGCCGTTCGCGGCGGGAGCGTGGGCGTACGGGCTGTGCATGGTGAGGAAGGTGATGTCCAGATCGGTCTCCAGGTACTCCATGCGCCGTTCCCAGAAGGCGCGCAGGTGCGGGAGCGCGAGGTGGGCGTCGAGGTCGGCTTGCGAGCGCCACACCTCGTAGAAGACGAACCGGCCCGGACGGTCCCGGTCCTCGTGGAAGTGGTACTCCAGGCAGCCTGGTTCGCGGCGGGTGGGCTCGACGAAGGACAGCAGCAGCTCCTTGAGCTCGTGGGCGCGGTCCGGCCGTGGGTGCGCGGTGCCGACGAGCGTGACGGGGCCTTCGGGCATGGGTGTCCCCCAGGTGATCCTTGATGCGGCGTGAGGTACGAAGATCTTCGTACCTACCGAACGCTAGCGATCACCCAGGTACGATGCAACCCGTACCTTTCGACGCCTTCCGGTGCGGCGCCCCCAAGCCGGACGGGACGGTGCGGAACCGAACGGCGGAAGCCAGGAGAGGAGACGGCGTGCCCGACGCGGAAGGCCACCCCGACAGGGCCGAGATGGATCTCGGCGCCGTGCTGGCCGCGCTCGCCGACCCGCTCCGACGTTCCGTCGTCCGGGAACTCGCCGCCGCTCCCGAGGGCACGGCCCGCACTTGTAGTTCCTTCGCCCTGCCCGTCTCGAAGGCCACGGTCACCCACCACTTCCGGGTCCTGCGCGAAGCGGGCCTGGTGCGCCAGGTGAACCGAGGCAACAGCCGCATGGCCACCCTGCGCCGCGCCGACCTCGAACACCGCTTCCCCGGCCTGCTGACCCTCCTCGCCACCGAGACGAACACCGAGGCGCCCACGGGGCCCGCCGGCGCCTGAATGGCGGGCGTCTGAGCGGCAGGTGCCTGAGCGGTAGGAGCCCCACCCGCCCATGCCCCACCTGCTGGTGGGGCACCACACCCCCGGGCGCCGGGCGCCGGGCGCCGGACGCCGGGCCCGGCGCGAACTGGCCTACAGCCGGTGACGGGTCAGCGCATGAGCCCGCTCTGGTAGGAGATGGCCACGGCCTGCGCCCGGTCCCGGGCTCCGAGCTTGGCCAGGATCCGCTTCACATGGGTCTTGACGGTCGACTCGGCCAGGGAGAGCAGCCCGGCTATCTCGGCGTTGGAGAGCCCGTGGGCCACCTGCCGCAACACCTCGCGTTCGCGCGTGGTCAGCCGTTCCAGCCGGACATCTCCCTGGGCCCCCGCCCCCCTCCCCACCTCCCCCTCCGGCCCCGCTCCCGTCCCTCTCCCAGCCCCAGCCCTAACCCCGGCCCCCGTTCCCGTGCCTGCCCCCGGCTCCTGTCCCCCCGGGTGCGGCTGCGCGGCGAGCCGCGCGAGCAGTTCGCGCGTCACGGCGGGGTCGAGCAGGGCCTCGCCCGCCGCGACCGTCCGCACCGCCTCGATCAGGCGCTCGGGCGACGCCCGCTTGAGCAGGAACCCACTCGCACCTGCCCGCACCGCGTCCCACACGTACGCGTCGTGGTGGAACGTCGTGAGGACCAGGACCCGCGTGGGCCACCCCGCTGCCGTGATCCGGCGAGTCGCCTCCACCCCGTCCACCCCCGGCATCCGGATGTCCATCAGCACCACGTCGGGTGCCAGTTCACGGCACAGCCGGACCGCCTCCAGGCCGTCCCCGGCCTGCCCGACCACCTCCAGACCCTCCTCCGTCCCCAGCACCAGCGCCAACCCGGCCCGCAGCAGGGCGTCGTCGTCGGCGAGCAGCACCCTGACCGGCGCGGCGGGCTGGCGGGTCGTCATCGGACCGGCAGGCACACGCGCACGCGGAATCCGCCGTGCTCGCCGCGCCCGTGGGTCAGGGTGCCGCCCAGGATCGCGACCCGCTGACCGATGCCCAGCAGACCCCGGCCCGGTACGTACCCGGAAACTCCGCCGTGCCCGTCGTCGCTGACCTCGATGTCCAGGCGGCCGGCCGTTCTGCGCACGGTCACCTCGGCCGTCGAGGCCCGGGAGTGCTTGACCGTGTTCGTCAGCGCCTCCTGCACGATCCGGTAGGCCGACACGTCGATGGAGCTGGGCAGCGCCCCGGGCGGCCCGGCCTCGACCCGGGTGTCCACCCGTATCCCGGCGAGGTCCAAGCGGGCCGCCAGCGCCGGCAGGTCGGCCAGCCCCGGTCGGCCGGGTGCGGAGTCGGGATCCAGCAGATCCGCCGTACCACCGCCCGACCACTGCGCCCCGCCCGACCACGGCGCCTCGACCGGCCACAGGGCGCCGACCAGCCATGTTCCCTCGACCGCCGACGCTCCGACGGACCCGGATCTCGCGCCGTGCCCCGGAACACCACCCGCCCCGCGGGCTGCGCCGACCGCAGAGCCAACCTTCGCGCCGACCGCCGCACCGCTCGTCGTACCGCCCGTGCCGCCCGTGCCGCCCGTCCCGCTTGTGCCATCCGTCCCGCCCCCGGCGGGCCCGGGTATCGCCTCGCGCCCCGACCGCAGGCCCACGGAGGCATCCTCGCCCGCCGTCCGCCCCCCGCTCCGTCCGCCGCCCCCGCCACCCACTCCGCCCCCGCCACCCACTCCGCTCGCGCCTCCCGCCGGGTGCGCGCCGGCGGGTGCCGTGGACGAGCGGCGGAGCAGGCCCAGGACGCGGTCCAACTCCTCCAGGGCCTCCCGGCCCGTGTCCTCCACCTGCCCGAGGACCTGGACGGCCCGGTCCCGGTCGCGGTCCAGCAGCCGCCTGGCCGCCCCCGTCTGCACCAGCATGAGATTCACGGTGTGGCCGATCAGATCGTGCAACTCCCTTGCCATCCGCGTCCTTTCCCCCTCCACCGCCTCCTGTCGCAGCCGATGCCTGGCGGCGTCCCGCTCCTCCAACCTCCGCGCCGTGCCGTAGCCGATCGCCCAGGCCAACAACCACAGGAAGAGGACTCCCGCCGGCATGGCCAGCCATATCCGCCGCTCCTCCAGCCCCGTGAAGTAGGCGACCATGCCGAGGTACGCCACGACCGGCCCCCACCACGCCCGCGTCCGACGCCCGTACAGACCCAGCGAGTACAAGCCGACCAGGTTGGCGTACGGGGAGACCGGGCTGACCGGCCCCCACAGCGCTTCCACGGACAGCGCGGCCGTGCCGGCCACGTACGCCGCCAGCGGAGCCGAACGGCGGAAGACCAGCGCCAGGGCGGTCACCAGCGCGGGCAGGAACCCGAGCGCGAGCCCCCACCCGCCCCGCATCACTCCGGCGCCGGCCCGCTCGACGACCATCACCAGGAGGAACGCGAGGGCGACCGACACGTCCACCGTGACGGGGCGCACCCCCAGCCACCGCCCCCGGACCGGCGGGGCTCCCGTCGAACGCTGCATCACGGACGGCTCCTCCCGGCCGACGGCGGACACACGGACCGGTGGGAAGGAACTCCGACCGGTGCTCAGAACGCTAACTCCGGCCCGGCCGGCGGCACATCGTCCCAGGGGGGTACGCGTACCCCCGGTCCCGCTCGGGGTTCTCCCCGGCCTACCCCCTGGGGGGTACCCCGGGACGCCCCTGAGGAGGGCCGTTCCGGAGCCCCGTCCTCCCTAGCGTGGCCGACATGAACCCGACACCCGGCCCACTCGGCCGTCCCGTCGCGCCGGATCCCGCCTCGACGCCCGCCACGCCCACGCCCATACCCACGGCCGCATCCGCAACGGCAACCGCAACAGCATCCGCAACGGAAACCGCACCGGCAACCACAGTCCCGCGCCCGACGGTTCGGACCGCCCGTCCGCCCCGCTTCCGCCGCGCCGGCTGGCTGACGGTCACCCTGCTCGCCGCCGCGATAGCCCTGCTGTCCGCCCGCTACCTCACGGCCGACCCCGACACCTTCCTGGAGGAGCAACGCGCCGTCTACCTCGCCCACCTCGCCCCGCTCCTCCTGCACATCGGCGGCGGCACCGCCGCGCTGCTCCTCGGCCCCTGGCAGTTCGTGGTCCGGCTGCGCACCCGCCACCCGGTCCTGCACCGGATCACCGGGTACGCCTACCTGCTGAGCGTGACCGCGACGGCGGTCGGCGGCCTGGTCCTGGTCCCCGAGGCCCTGGTGCCCCCGATCGCCCCCCTCGGCTTCGCCTTCCTCGACGTGCTGCTCGTCGTCACCACCGTCGCCGCCGTGCACACCGCCCGCAGGCGCCGATTCGACCGGCACCGGGTGTGGATGGTCCGCTCCTACGCGCTCATCCTGGCCGCCGTCACCCTGCGCCTGTGGCTGATCCTCTTCTCGGCGCTCGACGTCCCCTTCGAGGAGTCGTACGCCTCCGCGGCCTGGACCTGCTGGCTGATCAACCTGCTCCTGGCCGAACTCACCCTCAAGGCCCGTCCCCTTCCTCCCGCCCTCGCCCGCGACGCCCGTTCCGCCGCCTCTCCTCCCCCTCCCGCGGCTCTTGCCCCCGCCCCTTCTCGCGCCGCCACCCCGTCCACCGATCGCCCCCTCCCGCGCGAATGACCTCCGACACGTGTCAATCCAGGTTGCGGCGATGTCAACTCTGGTTGCTGGCGGCCCCGCGGGATGGCTACTGTGTGCCGTCCAGCCAGGCGTTCGACGCCGCACCCGCACGGAACGAGGGGCCAGTGAAGAGCGAGGAGTCCTCCGCGGACCCGGTCGGGACGGCCCGGCAGATCACCGCGCTGCTCGGCCGCATCGGCCTCGACCGGGACGAGGTCCTGCGCGTGGAGGGCGAGGGCGGCCTCGCGTACGCCGCCGGCCTGCCCGAAGAGCAGGTGCGCGCGCTGCTCCGCGGCGAGCGACCCGCCCGGGGTGACGGCGGGACCGGGGCCGGGGCCGAGGACGGCGCCGGGGACCCGGACGGGCCCGAGGAGCGGCACCGGCGCGTGGTGTCCCGGATCGTCTTCCTGCGCCGCACCCGACTCCGCACCACACCCGACGGCGGCCGTCGCCCGTACTCCCTCGCCGAGATCGCCAACGGGGCCGGTACCAGCGCCCAGTGGCTCGACAAGATGATCAAGACGGGCAAGGCGCCCAACCTCGACCACGCCTCCGGGATCGCGGCCTTCTTCGGGGAGGGCATCGAATTCCTCGTCGCCGAACCGGCCGAGGCCCTCGACCGGGTCCTCCAGGCGATCCACAAGGACCTGCTGGAACGCACCGTCGCCCGTCAGGACGAGGACATCCGGCGCCTCAGCGGCCCCGGGCCCGCCGGCTCGGCGGACTCCGGACCGGGGATCGTCGCGCACGCCGCCCGCGCCCTGGCCGACGTACCGGACGACACCGCCGGCCCGATCCTCGCCCTCATCGAGTCCATCGCACGGCGCTCGCGCGAGGAACGCTCCCGGGAGGAAGGTGCCCGCGAGGGCGGCCCCGGCCCGACGGCCGGCCCCTGACCGACGGGCGCGATCCGACCGGGCGACGGGCCGTCACGGGACCACGGCCGGCGGGTGTTTGCCCTGCTCGGCGACGTGCCCTACTCTCGCGGGCGCAAGGACGTCCGTACGGGCGCCCGCCCCGCCGCGCGCGGTGCGCAGTCGTCCCGACCGGCGGTTGTGCCCTCGTGGCGTCCCGGCGGTCGGCAGTCGGACGTCAGGAGACGGACGAAGACTTCAGGACGCCTCGTGGCCGGGGGACGTGCCGGGGCGACCTGACGGGGTGGGGACCAGATGTGGGATGAATTGACCGTGTCCCGTGCGATGAAACGCCACCGGGACGAGCTGTTCGCCGGCGCGATGGGGGTGATGGCCGCCCGGGACCGACGGCAGGCGGAGCCCTGCCCGCAGGACCTGATGCGCGCCCTCTGCGGGCACCTCACGGAGACCGGCGGCCGCGAAGTGCGCCTCATGCTGGAGCCCTTCCCGCCGGACACGGTCAGCGGACTCTGGATCGACCTGGGCGACCACGAGGTGGTCGCGGTGGAGAAGAACACCCTGCCGCTCCATCAGATGGTGATCCTGGGGCACGAGTTGTGGCACCGGAAGGAAGCCGAGACCGGACGCGCGGCAGCGGTTCCCGGCGGCGCGGGGCCGGCCGGCGCGACGGGCGGAGCCGGTGCGGCCGCCGCCGCGGCCCGCCTGCTCGGGGACCGGTGGTCCCTCGGCGAGGCCATCGCCCACGTCGCGGCCCGCGCCGACCACGACCCGGACGAGGAGCGGCGGGCCGAGCGCTTCGGACGCCTGCTCGCCGCCAAGTTCCTGCCCTTCCTCCTCGGCACCCGCACCAGCCGGCCCCCCGACGCGCTGGTGGGCCGGATGCGGACGGCTCTGGGGCGCTGACGTGCAGGAAGGAGACTTCTACCTGCCGGCCGCGGTCATGGGCGTGGCCCTGATCGTGAAGTTCCCGGCGTTCCTGCGGGGGTGGCGGAACCCGACGGTGCGAGCGGTGAACGCCATGCTCCTGCTGCCCTGCGTGGGGTTCGTGTTCTCCTCGCCGACCACCGTGACGGCGGTCAACCGCCTCTCCGGCATCAGCAACGTCTCGGCCCTCCTGGTCCACAGCATCCTGACGGCCTACGCCTGCGCCACCCTGGTCCTACTGGCCCTGTGGAGCGGAGAGCCGGCGGAGGCCGAGCGCACCCGCCGCAGGGTCCGGACCTGGAAGATCCTCTGCGGCCTGGTGATCGCGGGGCTGACCGTCCTCTTCTCCCTGGGCGAGGCCCCGCTGGAGCGGACCAAGGACTTCGACACCTACTACGCCGACACCCCGTTCATCCGCGAGATGGTGCTGCTGTACCTCCTCTGGTACCTGGTGGCCGCCGTCGTGACCGCCGTCGTGTGCTGGAACTGGCTCGTCGGCATCGGACGACGGACGGCCCCGGACGGCCACCGGACCACCGCCGACGCGTCCCTGCGCATCGGCCTGCTGGTCCTGGTCGTCGCGGCCATGGCCAACATCGTCTTCGGGTCGTGCCGGCTCGCCACGATCGCGGCACGCT
Organism: Streptomyces sp. NPDC097619; assembly: GCF_040302735.1. Taxonomy (NCBI): domain Bacteria; kingdom Bacillati; phylum Actinomycetota; class Actinomycetes; order Kitasatosporales; family Streptomycetaceae; genus Streptomyces; species Streptomyces sp. NPDC097619. The sequence goes on from NZ_JBEOSD010000046.1 coordinate 36,503, forward strand.
GGGCCGGCCGCGACTGGAACGCCGTGAACCCGTACCTGAGCCAGTTCATCTCCGCCAGCGGCGTGATGATCGGCGTGGGGCTCCTCATCCCGGCGTACGGGCCGGGCCTGGTCACCCGGGTCCTGCACCCGCTGAAGGCGCTGCTCGCCCTGCGCCCGCTCTGGCGGCTCGCCCGCTGCCCCGGCCCGCCCGGTACCGCTCCGCGCGGCGAACTGTTCCCGCCGCCGCCCTGGTACGCGGGTCCGGAACAGGTGCTGCTGTACCGGATGACCACCATCCACGACTGGATGTGGGGACTCCGCACCCACTGCTGTGAGGATCGGCGTGAGCGGGCCTATCGGGACAGTCGGGCGGCCGGGGCGGGGGAGCGCGAGGCGGCGGCCGTCGGACTCGCCGTGATGCTCCGGGTCGCGGCCGCGGACCGGGCCGAGGGCAGACCGACGGCCGGGGCGGGGGGAGCCCCGGCCGTGGCCGCCATACGGGCCGCGGGCGCGGGGGACCGGGATCTGTTGGTCTCCGTCTCCCGAGCCCTGGCCGCGGCCCGGCCCTGAGGGGCACCGGCGCGCGGTCGAGGGCCGCGGGGAGAGCCCGCGCCGGTGAGGGCACCCACCCCCGTAGGGGCCCTCACCGCCACGACCGATGTGTCAACTGTGGCTGATGTCGTCCCAACTATAGTTGATCAAGCCGTCGAAGGCCACCGATGGGCCGGCTCGATCACGACTCGATCCCGGCGGCCTCGGGCGACCGCCCGACGACCTCCGGGCGACCGCCCGACGACCGATCCGATGCTCGACCGGGCGATCGGCCGGGGCGATCGGAAAAGGTGACGTGTTCTGTCAGTTTTGGCAGGAACGATGGATGACATGAGCCAGGACATCAGCCACCAGGACAGCGCCCACCCGGACGACACCCACCCGGACGACACCCACCCGGACGACACCCACCCGGACACGACCGACCGGAACCCCGACACCACCTCCGCCTCCGCCCCCGCGCCCACCTCCGCCACCCCGCTCGCCGGCCGGATCGTCCTCGTGGCGGGCGCCACCCGCGGAGCCGGCCGCGCCCAGGCCGTGGAGCTGGGTCGGGCCGGAGCCACCGTGTACGTGACAGGCCGCACCACCCGGACCCGCGCCAGCGAGGTCGGCCGGACCACCGAGACCATCGAGGAGACCGCGGAACTCGTCGCCGCGGCGGGCGGCACCGGCATCGCGGTCCCCACCGACCACCTCGACGAGGCACAGGTGCGCGCCCTCGTCGAACGGATCGACCGCGACCACGGGCGGCTCGACATCCTCATCAACGACCTCTGGGGCGGCGAACACCTCCTGAACGACGCGGTGTTCGGCAAGAAGAGCTGGGACACCCCGCTCGCCGACGGCCTGCGCATCCTCGAACTCGGCGTCCGCTCCCACGTGATCACCGCCGCGCTGCTGCTGCCCCTCCTCATCCGCTCCGACGCGCCCCTCCACATCGAGGTCACCGACGGCACCGCGCACTTCAACCGCCGCTACCGCGAGAACATGTACTACGACCTCGCGAAGAACGCCCCGATCCGGCTCGCCTTCGGGCTGGCCGAGGAACTCAAGGAGTATGGGGGCACGGCCGTCTCCGTCACCCCGGGCTTCCTCCGCTCCGAGCAGATGCTGGCCCACTTCGGGGTGAGCGAGGAGAACTGGCGCGACGCGATCGCCCAGGACCCCCACTTCGCCATCGCGGAGTCCCCCGCCTTCCTGGCCCGGGCGGTCGCGGCACTCGCCGCCGACCCGGAGCGCGCCACCCGCTGGAACGGCCGGTCCACCTCCAGCGGCGAACTCGCCCGCGCATACGGGGTGACGGACGTGGACGGCAGCCGCCCCGACGCCTGGCCCTACTTCGACGACGTCGTGTACGGCGGTGCGGAGGGCTCCCCCGAGGACTACCGCAACGCCCCGGCGGAAGCCCCCGGCTCCACGGCTCCCGGCTCCACGCACCCGGAGGATTCCAGGGCCGCTGCTCAAATGCCCGGGGCTCCCGGAGCAGAGGCTTCCGCCGCCTCCTGATTACCGGTGCCATAGAGGGCGGCCAGTGCGGTGGCGTGCGCGCGGAACCGGGCGCGCAGCCCGGCCGGGGACAGCACCTCGACGTCCGCGCCGAGCCGCGCCAGCTGGTCGAAGGCCACCTCCTCGGACTCCGTCGGCAGGTCCAGCGCGACCCGGCCGGCGGGGTCCGGCGGGCCCGCGGAGGCGAGGGCGTCCGCGACGGCCGCCCCGTCCACGGCGGTCGGCAGCAGTCGCAGCCCGCGCTCCGACAGCCGCACCCGCACGGTGGTGCGCAGCAGGGCCCGGGCGAAGCCCGCCGAGCGGGCCTCCCAGTGCGCGGCCAGCTCGAACCCGGCGTCGCGGACGAAGGGTTCCGTCGTGCCGGGGGCGGGGTCGACGGCGGTGATCCGGTCCACGCGGTAGGTGCGCCATCCGCCGGCGCGGCCCGCGCCGTGCTCGCTCCCGAGGCTTGTGTTCCCGGGGCTCGTGTTCCCGGGGCTTTCGCTCCCACCGCCCGTACGGGTGCCGGGGACCCGCGCCACGGCGTACCAGGTGCCCGCCTTCAGGACCAGTCCGTACGGCTCCACCACCCGCGTCACGGTGGTGGGCGGCGAGCCGTCCCGACCCGGGCGGGCGTAGGTGAGTGCGACGAGCCGGTCCGCCCAGACCGCTCGGGCCAGTTCCGGCAGCAGGGCGGGGGTGGCGGGCTCCCGGAACCAGGCGGGGGCGTCCAGGTGGAAGCGGCGCACGGAGGACTCCGCGGCCTGCCGCACGGACGGCAACAGGGTCGCGGTGAGTTTCAGCCGGGCGGTCTCCGCCGCGTCCGACAGCCCCAGGTCCCGGAGGGCTGAGGGCAGCCCGGACAGGAAGAGGGTCTCCGCCTCGGTCGGGTGGAGCGTGGTCAGCCGGGTCCGGTGGCCCGCGGCGAGGAAGTACCCGCCCACCCGGCCGCGTTCCGACCGGACGGGGACCCCGGCCTCCTGGAGGGCCTGCGCGTCGCGGATCACGGTGCGTTCGGAGACCTCCAGCTCGCGGGCGAGGGCGGCCGCGGTCAGGCCGGGGCTGGACTGGATGAGGAGGGCCATGCGGATCAGGCGGGCGGCACGCATCCCCCCAGCATCGCCGACCCGGCGCGCGAACGGCGCCTCAGCGCGCTCGCCGGCCTCACAGCGGCGGGTCCTCCCCGGTGAGTCCGTCGACGGATTCCCGGATCAGGTCGGCGTGGCCGGCGTGGCGGGCGTACTCCTCGACGAGGTCCAGGAGGATGCGGCGCAGGTTGGGGCGCTCGCCGTCGCTGGTCGTGAAGGCGCCGAGCTGATCCAGCCCACCCGCGGCGAGGGCCTCCTCGACCACGGCGCGGGAGCGGGCCACGGCCGCCTGCCAGAGGGCGAACAGCTCCTCGGGGGTGTCCTCGGCGGCGGTGCGGTAGGCCCATTCGGGGTCGGTCGCCCAGTCCACCGTGTCCCAGGGCGGGCCCACGGGGGTGCCGGTCCACAGCCGGGCGAAGTGGCTGTCCTCGACGTGTGCCAGGTGTTTGAGGAGCCCGCCGAGGGTGACGCGGGAGGTGCCGAGGGTGGCCCGTGAGCCGGCCGCGTCCACCCCCGTGCACTTCCACGCCACAGTGGCGCGCTGGCGTTCGAGGGCGCCGAGCACGGCCGCCGCCTCCGTACCGGCGAGTGGCGGCTCGGGCCAGGTCTCCGCAGTGAATTCGATCATGACACCCGACCCTAGACCCGAGCGCCCGCCCCGTCCTCGATCCCTCGCTATCCGTCCCCGACCCCTCCCGATCCGGAGGCGACCAGGGGCCGGGACCGCACGGGCGACGCGTTCCGTCCGGGTCGGGAGCGGTGGATCACCGATCGATCAGCCCCAGTTCTGCAGCCGCTGGAGGAGCCCGGCGTCGCCCTCCGTCCGCACCGCGTCGGCCGGGATCCGCATGTACATCAGCAGGGCCGGCTCGCTCGCCGTGCCGTGCAGCGCGGCGGTGGGCTTGCTCAGGGTCGCCTCCGCCGGGGTGAGGCGGGTGAAGCGGGAGCCCGCGGCGTCCACCGTCTGGCGCCAGGAGCGGCCCTCCGTCGCGTGGTAGTCCATGGTGGCGGGCTCGCCCGGCCACGGGACCGTGACGGTGCCGACGGTGGCGAGGAACTCCTCGGCGGCGTCGAGCGCCTCGGTCGTCGGCAGCTCCCGCGGGTCACCGGAGGCCAGTTGGGCGTCATAGGTGTGGATCATCGACTCGGGGACGCGCCGGCGGGCCACCGCGGCCACCGTGTGGGGCGAGGCCAGCGGCTCCCACCAGGCCCAGCAGGACCTGTCGGGGCCGACCTCGCGCAGAGCGGCGAGCAGTTGCTCCGTCGAGTCGGCCAGCCAGGCCATGAGCTCCCCGCGCTCCGTGGGAGCCGCCAGCCCGTCCTTGGTCGGCCGCTCGTCGCCCGGTGCGGTGTTCCGCACGATGTGGGCCCAGAAGCGGTCCCCCTCGCTGAGGTGGTTCGCCAGGTCGTACAGCGTCCACCCCGGGCAGGACGGCACGTCGGCGTCGAGGCGCGGGGCGGCGGTGATCGCGGCGCGGAACGCGGCGGACCGCTCGTCGATCATCCGCAGGAGGGTGGGGAAGTCGGGGTTCTCAGTCACGCGTGATCTTGTACCACCCGGCCGGACGCCCCCGCACCCGATCAACTCGCCGTGGCCCGGACCAGGAAGAGTTCGTCGGGGTAGCACCAGGCCCAGTGCTCGTCCGGTGCCAGGGAGAGGACCAGCGGATGCCCCGTCGCCACGTGGTGGGCGTGGGCGTGACCGGCCCGCGAGCTGTCGCAGCAGCCGACGTACCCGCAGGTCACGCACCACCGCAACCGCACCCACCGCAGGCCGCGGGCCTCGCAGTCCGCGCAGCGGGCGACATCGGGCGGGGGCACCCGTCCCGGAGAGGCCACGGCTTCCCGCGCCGGTACGGGTTCCCCGGCGCGGCGGTCGGTGGAGGCCGTCTCCTCGGAGCGTGGGCGCTCGTGCGGTCGGAGGGCGTGCAGCAGCTCCAGGTGGTCGCAGGTCCGTGCGGACACCCGGCCGCCGTCGGGGGCCACCTGCCACCGGTCGTGCTCGCCCGCCATGGGCCTCTTCCTTCCGTCCGTACGTCCGTGCCTCGCCGCTCGGAGGTGATTTCGTCCGGAACACCGGCCGCGGATGCGGATCCGTGTCCCCGTCCTTGCGGACGCCTTCCCACGGAAGCTCTCCCATGACCGGAGGCCGCGCGCTCCCTCCGCACTCCCTCCGCCTCTCTTCCGCTCCCTCCGCCTCCGGGTCCGTCCTTCGGGGGGTTTGCCGACCGTCCCGGCCGTGGAGGCCGCCTCCTGCCCCTACCCTGCTGTCCTGCCGGGCCGAGCCGGGCCCGCACCAGGGAGGAGGACGGGCGTGGAACGACAGTTCTGGATCGACTCGTGGCGCGAGGGCGGCAGCAAGACCAGCTTCCACCTGCCGGCCGTCCACCCCCACGCCCGCCACCTGCTGGACGGGGGCTTCGTGGACGGGGCACGGGTCCTGGTGCCGCTGTGCGGCAAGTCCGCGGACATGCCCGCCTTCGCCACCCGCGCCGCGGAGGTCGTCGGCGTGGAGCTGGTGGACAGCGCCGTGCACCAGTTCTTCGCCGACAACGGCCTCGAACCCGAGGAACCGGCCCCCGGAGTCTTCCGCTCCGGCAACCTCACCCTCCTCCACGCGGACTTCTTCCGACTGACCACCGCCGACCTCGGCGGCCCCGTGGACCTCGTGTACGACCGCGCCTGCCTCGTCGCCTTCCCCGAGGACATGCGGGAGCGGTACGTGGCGCACCTGACCGCCCTGCTGGATCCGGGAGCCCGCTACTTCCTCAACACCCTCGACTACCTGCCCGAGTTGCCGGAGCCACCCTTCTCCGTGTGCCCCGACCGGGTGCGCGGTTACTTCGGCGGGCACTTCGAGATCGAGCACGTCTTCGACGAACCGCGCCCCGAGCACCGCATGGTGGAGAAGTTCGGCCTGTCCCGCCTGACCGAGCACGGCTTCCTTCTCCGCCGTACCGCCACCCCGATGTCCGTCCCGCCCGTGCCCTCGCCCGCCGCCGAACCGGCCGCCCCCTGACCCCTGCCCTCTGCCCCCGACCCCGCGACCGCCGGTCCGCGGGGCACCGGATCCGGTCGAGCTGCCGCGGAGGACGCGCCTCCTCTGGGCAGGGTCGAGGAGGTCCCGTACCGTCGGGCCCGCTCCGGCCGCCGACCACGGCCGCGAGCGGTTCGGCACCACCACCCACGACCGGCCGGCACGGCCGGTCACGACCGCGGGGGCGGACCATGAGACGCACGGGAACGGGCAGGAGCACGGCAGCGGCGACGGCAGCAGCGGCGGCCCCGGCGGCGACAGCCGCCAGGGCACCCGCGGACGGACACCGGGGCCGGAGCGGGCACGGGTACGTGTACCGGTACGGGCACGGAAGTCGGAACCGGCGCCGTGTCAGCGGGCTGGTCCTCGTGGCGCTCCTCGGGGCGGCGGGACTCGCCGCCCCGGCCGCCGCGGACCCCGGCGGGGGCAGGGTTGAGCCGGCGGCTCCCGCCACTGCTGGTTCGGCACCGGCCGCGCCCGGGCAGGCGACGCCCTCGCGGGCCGAGTACGTCGTCGCACTGCGCTCCGACGGCACCGGGACCCGCTGGACCGGCCGCGAGACCGTGACCTTCGCGAACACCTCCGCCACCCCGCTCCGCGAGGTGTACGTACGGCTCTGGGGCAACGCCCCCGAGGGCTGCCGCACCCCCGCCGACCCGCCCCCGGTACGGATCACCCGGGTCGCCGGCGGCAGGGCCGGCGCGCCCGTCGTCGATTGCAGTGCGGTCCGGATCGCCCTGCCCGCGCCGCTTGCACCCGGCCGCCGGGCCACCGTGGGCTTCGACGTGTCGATCACCGTGCCCGACCGGCTGCACCGCTTCGGCCGCGAAGGCGCCCACCGCTACCTCGGCAACGCCCTGCCCGTGCTCGCCGTCCGCGACGCACGGGGCTGGCACCTGGACCGCCAGTACGACCGGGGGGAGAGCTACTACGCCCTGACCTCCGACTTCCACGTCATCCTCGACCACCCCACGGCCCTGAAGGTCCCCGCCACCGGGACCACCACCACCCGTCCGGGCCGCCCCGGACGCACCGTCACCACCAGCGAGGCCCCGCGGGTCCGCGACTTCGTCTGGGCCGCGGGCCCCTTCCGCACCGCCACCGCCACCTCGCCCGGCGGAGTGAAGGTCCGCTCGTACTGGACCAAGGGCACCCCGGCGGCCACGGTCGCGGCCGCCCGCGCGGACGCCGTCCGCGGCATCGACGGGTTCGGGGCCCGGTACGGCCGCTACCCCTACGGGGAGGTCGACGCGGTCATCAGTGACCGGTTCGACGCCATCGGCAGCATGGAGTTCCCCGGTCTGGTGCTGGTCTGGGCCGAGGGGAACGAGAGCGGCATGCTCCACGAGCTGGCCCACCAGTGGTGGTACGGCATTGTCGGCAACGACCAGTTCGCCTCCCCCTGGCTCGACGAGGCCTTCGCGACCTACGCCGCGGAACGCCTGATCGGAGACACCGGCCTCGCGTGCGCCGACAGCGTCCGCTGGGAGAACCCGAACCAGGCGATCACCAACTCCATGGATTTCTGGGCCGGTTACGGTCGCGGCTGGAACCGCTTCGTCTACCACAACGGCGCCTGCGCCCTGCACGACCTGGAGGGGGTCCTCGGCGCGCGGGCCATGGGCGCCATGCTCAAGGGCTACGCCCGGAACCACTGGTACGGGGTGTCCACCACCGGTGCCTTCCAGCGCGCCGCGCAGGCGGCGACCCGCACCGACCTGACCGCCTTCTGGCGCGAACACCGCATCCTCACGGTGCCCACCGCCGCCCGCTGAGCGGGCGAATCGGGCAGTGTGCCGGGGCGGGCCGCGGTGGGGGAGGTACGCGGCTTCCCCGCCCGGCCCGCTCCTAGAGGTCCCGTCCCGCCCCGTCCCGCTCCGACGCACAGGGGGGCCCGTTCCGACACGCCGCGGCCCGGTCAGAAACGGAGAAGCCGCCTCCGCCGTCGCGGTCCTAACGTGGGCGGCATGAGACTCACCATCCACACCACCGTCCTGCCGCACGACGACCCCGACGCCTCTCTCGCCTTCTTCCGCGACGTCCTCGGCTTCGAGGTCCGCAGCGACGTCGGCCAGGGCCGGATGCGGTGGATCACCGTGGGCCCGGCCGGGCAGCCCGACACCTCCCTGCTGCTGGCCCCGCCCGCCGCGGACCCGGGCATCACCGAGGCAGAGCGCCGCACCATCGCCGAGATGATGGCCAAGGGCACGTACGGCTGGATCCTGCTGGCCACCCCTGACCTCGACGCCGTCTTCGCGAAGGTCCGGGAGGGAACCACCGAAGTGGTCCAGGAACCGACCGAGCAGCCGTACGGGGTCCGCGACTGCGCCTTCCGGGACCCCGCGGGCAACCTCATCCGGATCCAAGAACTCCGCTGATCCGCCCACCGGGGGCGATCCGCACGTCGAGACGTCGAGGCCGATCAACGAGGGGGACACCACCATGTGCAGGCCGGGCTGGGGGAGCGCACGCGCCGAGGCGCGGCGGCTGGAGGGGCTGGCGCGGCTGCGCCGGGTCCGCGACCGGATCGACCGCGACTACGCCCGCCCGTTGAACGTGCCGGCGCTGGCCCGAGAGGCGGGGCTGCCCGTGGGCGTCCTCGTGCTGAGCTTCGGGGAAGCGTACGGGCGCACCCCGCACGCCTACCTCACGGCCCGACGGGCCGAGCGGGCCGCGTACGCCGAACACACCGGGCAGCCCGTACACACCGGGCAGCTTGGGCGGGCCGGCCGGGCCGGGACAACGGTCAGGAATCGAGAAGCAGCCGGGGCGGGGCCGGTCCTACGGTGAAGCCATGGACACCAACGGACGCACCAACGCCGCCACCGCCACCGCTTCCTCCGCCGTCGATGCCACCGACGCCGGTTCCCTCCCGGGTCCCGCCTCGTTCCGGACGGTGACCCTGGAGGCCGCCGACCCGGAGGCGACCCGCGGCTTCCTCGCCGCGCTCGGACTGGACGGAACCATCGGGGTCCGGGCCGCCTCCGCCGCCTCCACCGGCTTCCGGGGCTTCACCCTCGGGATCACCGTCTCCGGCCCCGCCACCGTCGACGGTTTCGTGGCCTCGGCGGTGGCCGCGGGCGCCACCGTGCTGAAGCCCGCGACGAAGTCCCTGTGGGGCTACGGCGGCGTGGTCCGCTCCCCGGACGGCACGATCTGGAAGATCGCCACCTCCGCCCGGAAGGACACCGGCCCGGCCACCCGGACCGTCGACGAACTGGTCCTGCTGCTGGGGGTGGCGGACGTCAAGGCCACCCGGCAGTTCTACACCGAGCGCGGACTCGGCGTGGCGAAGAGCTTCGGCGGCAAGTACGCCGAGTTCACCGCCGCCCCCGACGCCCCGGTCAAGCTCGCCCTGTACAAGCGTCGCGGACTCGCCAAGGACCTGGGGGTGCCCGAGGCCGGCGAGGGCTCCCACCGCGTGGTCCTGGGCGGCGCACCGACTCCCTTCACCGACCCCGACGGCTTCCTGTGGGAGCCCGCCCGGACCGCCCCAGCCGCCTGACACCGCCGTCCCCGCAGATCCGCCGTCCCGCTGTCCCCGCAGTTCCCGCCGACCCGGCCGCCCGCCGCGCCCCGGCGGTGCGCGTCGGAGGTCGAGCGGCGGCCCGCCTCAGGCGCCCCGGGGCCGCGGGCCGCCGAGCACCGTGGCAGTGAACTCGGCCAGGCGGGAGCGGAGTTCCACAGGGGAGTGGCCTTCCGCGGCGAGGTGTCCGACGAGGTCCGCCCGGACCGCCGCGAGCAGGGCGTGGGCGGTGAACCCGGCCCGCTCCACCGCCACCACCAGCCCGGAGCCGTCTTCCACCGCAGCCTCCTCGCCGCCTTCCGCCGCCTCCAGGAGCAGCCCGCTGAGCAGGGCGTGCCAGTCGCCGTACTGCTCGTTGGCGTAGGGGCCGGAAGGGCTGCCGGTGCGCTCCAGGGCCAGCGCGAGGTGGCGGTTGTCGAGCTTGAAGCAGAGCAGCGCGTCGAGGAGGGCGGGCACCCGCAGGCGGGCCGGGGCCCCGGGCCCGAGCGGGGGCGGGCCCTCGGCCACCGCGGTCCGCAGCGGTTCGAGGCGGGCCCGGTACAGGGCCTGGAGAAGGCCGGTGCGGTCGCCGAAGGCGCGGAAGAGGGTCCCCTTGCCGACCCCGGCCGCCGCCGCGATCTCGGCCATGGTCACGTCCTCGGGGTCCGGCCTCTCGGCGAACAGGGCGTCCGCGGCGGCGAACACGGCGGCGCGGTTGCGCAGCGCGTCCTTGCGGGGCCGCCGTGCCGCACCCGCTGCCGGGGAGGCGGTGGTCGGGGCGGGTGTGGGGCCGTTCTGGGGGGCGGGCATGGGGCACCTCCGGTTGCAAAGCGGACCGGCGGTCCGTATCGTCCTTCAAAGCGGACCGCTGGTCCGAATCTTACGGGACGGAGTCCTCATGCCTGCCCCCACCCACTCGGACCTCTCTGACCCCGCCGAGCTCTTCCGGCACTCCCTTCGCCTGCTCCTCGACAAGGACATCGCCGGCTGGACCGCCCTCTGGGCCGAGGACGGGGTGATGGAATTCCCCTTCGCCCCGCCCGCCTGGCCGAAGGTCCTCTCCGGGCGCGAGGCCGTCGCCGCGTACATGCGCGACTACCCCGACCACATCGACCTCCACGAGTTCCGCGACCTGCGCGTCCACCGCACCGACGCCGAGGGGACGGTCATCGTCGAAATGCGCGGTGTGGGCCGCCTCGTGGCCTCCGGCGCCCCCTTCGACATGTCCTACATCGCCGTCGTCACCGCCCGGCACGGACGCTTCGTCGCGTACCGGGACTACTGGAACCCCCTCGCGGCCGTGGACAGCGGCCAGGACCTTCCCGGGAGCACCCTCCGATGAAGACCACCGACCCCGCCGTCCTCGTCGTGGGCGCGACCGGCACCACCGGCCGCCCGACCATCGCGGGCCTCGTCGCCGCCGGTCGCCGCGTGAAGGCGGGCAGCCGCGGCGGGACCCCGCTCGCCGGAGCCGAGGGCGTCCGCTTCGACTGGTACGACCCCGCCACGCACGCCCCCGCCCTGCGGGACGTGGACGGCCTCTACCTCGTGCCGCCGCCGGGGGACCCCGAACCCGCCGCGGTCATGCTGCCGTTCCTGCGCCTGGCCCGCGACGCCGGCGTGACCCGGGTGGTGCTCCTCAGCGCCTCCGCCGTCCCCGCCGGCGGCCCCGCCGTGGGCCGCGTCCACCAGGACCTGCCGGACCTCTTCGACACCTGGACCGTCCTGCGCCCGTCCTGGTTCATGCAGAACTTCACGGGCGACCACCTCCACGCCGAGTCCGCCCGCACCGAGGGCGAGCTGCGCACCGCCGCCGGGCGGGGGCGGATCGGGTTCGTGGACGCCCACGACATCGCGGCGGTCGCCGTCCGCGCCCTCACCGACGCCGAACCCCCGCTCGGCGAACTGGTGTTGACCGGCCCGGAAGCCCTCGACCACGATACGGTCGCCGCCGTCCTCTCCGAGGTGACCGGCCGCGAGATCGTCCACCGCCACCTGACCCGGAACGCCCTGCGCGACCGCCTGGCCGCCCTGATGCCGCCCGCGTTCGCCGAGCTCCTGGCCGACATGGACCGCGCCATCGCCGCCGGCGCCGAGGACCGCACCACCGACACCGTCCACCGGATCACCGGCCGCCCCCCGACCCCCTTCCGCACGGTCGCACGACGCGAACTCGCCTGACGCCGGTCCCGGGGCGGGCCGCGCACGCCGGGCGCGGACGGGCCGCGCCCGGAGTGGCGGTCATGCCTGGTTCCGGGGCGTGTACCAACCGGTGGGGGTGGCCGGCATGGCCGAGCTCCCCTCGCGCGTGGGGCGTACGGAGAGGATCTGGTCGACGCCCATGCGTCGTTCGGCGAAGGCGAGGGAGGCCCCGGCCAGGTAGAGCCGCCACACCCGACCGGTGGTCTCCCCGACGAGATCCTCGACTTCGCTCCAGCGGAGTTCGAGGGTGGCGCGCCAGGCGTCGATGGTGGTCGTGTAGTGCTCGCGGAGGGACTCGGTGGAGCGAACCTCCAAGCCGGCGGCCTCCAACAGGTCGACGGTCCGCCCGACGGGGCGCATGTGCATGTCGGGAGCGATGTAGGTCTCGATGAAGGCGCCGCCGCCGGGCGCGTGGACACCACGGGACATCTGCTGGATCAACAGCCTGCCCTCGGGGCGCAGCGCGTCGTGCAGTTTCCTGGTGAAGGCGGGGTATTCGGCGTCGCCGACGTGCTCGCCCATCTCGACGGCGGCGGCCGCGTCGTAGCCGCCGCCGTCGACGTGCCGCCAGTGCCGGAGGGTGACGTCCACCAGATCGGACACGCCCTCACGTGCGGCCCGCTCGGTGACGAAGTCGCGCTGCGCTCGGGAGAGGGTGACGGCGGTGACACGCGCCCGGTGTTCGCGGGCGGCGTGCACGGTGAGGGAGCCCCAGCCGCAGCCGACGTCGAGCAGCCGGTCCCCGGCGCGGAGTCCGAGCTTGCGGCAGATCAGTTCGAGTTTGTCCCGCTGGGCATCGCCGAGGGTGTAGGCCGGGTCCTCCGGCCGGGTCCAGTAGGCGCAGGAGTAGGCCATGGACGGGTCGAGGAGCAGGGCGTAGAAGTCGTTGGACAGATCGTAGTGGTGGCTGATCGCGGCGCGGTCCCGGGCGGCGCTGTGCGGGTTTCCGGCGAGGCGTGCCCTGCCTTCGGGGCGTTTCGGGGGAGGGCCGACGACCCCCAGGCCCACGGCGAGAGCGGTGGCCGCGGCGATGCCCGCCGGACGGGGCGACGCGGTGGGTCGTTCGCGGACGGCGCGGCCGGCCCGCGACAGGGCGTGGGCGAGGTCGCCCTCGACGTCGAGGTCTCCGGTGACGTACGCCTCGGCGAGGCCGAGTTCGCTCGGCTGCCAGAGCAAGCGGCGCAGTGCCGCGGGGGAGCGGAGCATGACGACAGGGGCGTCGGCGGGGCCGGTGTGGCTGCCGTCCCAGGCGCGGATCCGGACGGGAAGGGGGCCGGAGAGGAAGTGGCCGAGAAGGCGGGCAAGTCTGTCGGCTGCGGGCCTCACGGGCGGGTCCCTTCGGTCCGGCCGGCCATCCCGCCGCCCACGACGGCCGCTGTACTTCGTTTCATTCCAGGTGCTCCCGCCACTCGACACGCCGCCCGGTTGCCGCGCTTCACCCGTACTTCGCAGCGGCCCGGCGGTCGGATGGGAGGAGAACCGGGGATGTGACGGCTGCTCGTGGGCGGGGTCGGGCGGGAAGGGCCAGCAGGAGCAAGGGATCGGTCGTGGGCCGAGGGGAGCCTCCGGCGGGTTCGACGGTGAGCCCGACCGCGTCCGCGTCGGCGGGGTCGCCCGTGAGTGCGACGGTGAGTGCGATGGTGCCGTCGTGGTCGATGAATCCGGCGGGGCGCATGGTCCCGTCGTGGTCGAGCCACAGCTGGTACGTCTTCCCGGTTCCGGGCGCGGGGAGGCCGGCGACGCTGAGGACGGCCCTGTTCTGCCGGTCGGAGGCCACCACGGTGGTCAGCGCGCCGTTGGCGGTCCGCCCGTGGACGGTGCGCGCGTCGGGGGCCGTCAGGACCGCGCTCAGCGTGTCGAGTTGCCGGCGGGTCCGGCTGACCTCGGCCCGGAGGGCCTGACCGTTCTCCGCTTGCCACACCGTGATGCCGCCGAGCGTGGCGGCGGCCACGCCCGCCGCCAGGGCCAACGGCACGGCCCCGCGACGCAGGGTGCCGCCGTGGGCGGGCTTGGAGGCGTGCGTGGGGATTCGCGGCGGGAGTTGGCGCACGCCGTCGATGGCGGCCATGACGTGTGTCTTGGCCGAGAGGGGTGGCGGCCGGGACACGGCCGTCGCGAGGCGGGCCGCGGTCGCTGCGAACTCGGCGGCTTCCCGCCGGCAAGCCGCGCAGGCCCGCAAGTGGGCGCCGAGCGCGTCCCGTTCGTCGCCTTCGAGTGCACCGAGAGCGTACGCGGCGGCGAGGGTGTGGGAGTCGGCGGCGTGGTTCTTCATGTGGTCACCCCCATGGGGTCGCGGGGCCGGATGAGATCGTCGCGCATGCGTGTCCTGGTGGTCGGAAGCGGAGTGCGCACGGCTTCGCCGACTTCACGTGGGTCGGCCCTTGGTGGGAGAGGCCAGGGTCACGGCCTGGCGCTGGAGTTCCGTGAGGCCGCGCGCGGCGGCGGACCTGCTCGGACGCATACCGGTCCTCGTGTCGTCGCCGTACGGGACCGGACCGCCCCGCGGACGGTCCGGCCTGGGAATCCGTGTGCGTGTTTCGCCCCTTCTTCGGAGCCGGCGGGCCTGCGGATGGGAGACCGCCCGTCACCCGTTCACACCGGGACTGACCCGTTGGAGGGAACCCGGGCCCCGGGAGCAAGCCGGTGGGCGAGCAGCGGCGAAGAGCCGCTGTGGGGAGAGGCCGCAGGCGTTCGCGGGACTTCCCCGCCGGCGGCGCGGGACCTCCGCGCCGCCGTGCACCTTCACGGAAGGCGAGAGACATGGTTCGTGTGCGACGAGGTCTGGCCGTCACCCTGGTGGCCGGCGCGATCGTGATGGCGGGCGCGTCGGTGGCGTCCGCCGACGCAACCGCTCAGGGTCTGGCCCTCGGCTCGCCGGGTGTGGGCTCGGGCAACCTCATCCAGGTACCGATCCACATCCCGGTCAATGCCTGCGGCAACACCGTCAGCGTCATCGGGCTGCTGAACCCGGCCTTCGGCAACACCTGCGTCAACGCCTGATCGCCCGCCACGGGCACGGCTCCGGTCCGGCGCCGTCACGACGCGGAGGCATCGCGGCCGGTGACCCGGACCGGAGGGTCGGCCGGCGGGGGCTGTCGGCACCCCCGCCGGCCGACCGTGCCGTGATGGCTGCAACCTCGGGTTGCCCACTCTTTCGGGGGACGTACCAATCCGCCGGGCGGCGGACGCCGAATGCGGGGGTGTGAGCAGCTTCCGCTGGATTCCCTTCCGTGGCGCCCGTGGCGCCCGTGCCGGTGCGGCCGGTGCGTCGACTGACCAGGGGGAGTCCGGGAATCCGGCGAGCCGGGGATCGGCTTCCGGAGCCCCGGGCCGGGAGCAGGACCACACCCGTCGACACCCCTTCGATTTCAATGACATGCTCTTCGAGGAGACCCCGATCATGAACAGCCTGAGGATCCGTCGTACCGCCATCGCCGTCGTCACGGCCGCGCTGCTGCCCCTCACCCTGACCGCCTGCTCCGACTCCGACGGCGACACCAAGGCCGGCGCGTCCGCGGCCCCGGGCGACGAGGCCTCGACCGCCGCCAGTACCCCGGCGGACGACGCGATGACCGGCGACCAGCCCTTCGGCGCGGCCTGTGCGGGCGTGCCGAAGGAGGGTGCCGGTTCCTTCGACGGCATGGCCAAGGACCCCGTCGCCACGGCCGCCTCGAACAACCCGGCCCTG